>JBBRUM010000277.1:0-5338 GCA_038247815.1 Tepidisphaerales bacterium
GACGAGAACACGGCGCATCGGGGGACGATAGGGAGGGTTGTCGGATGTTGGATGTCGGATGGCAGACATAGATGCAGGGGGGAAGGCGGTATGGGAGGGCCTCCAGTCGTTTGGCGGGGGGTCGTTCAATGACTTTTACTCGGGTTTCTTAAAGGGGGAGGGGTGGGCCGATAAATGTTTAGGGGCGGAGGGGGGAGGTGGTCGATAGGAGGGAAGTCGGGTGGGGGGTTTCCCGTTTGGAGTGAAGGCGGCACATGGATATAGGGACGATCATAGGTTACGTGATTGCCTGGGCTGCGATGATCTACGGTGCCAACCATGCTTCAGGGGGGAACCTGGGTCCGTACTTCAAGCCCGGGGAGATCATCCTCGTGGGAGGGTGTGCGCTGGGGGCGACCATCGCCTCCATGCCGCTGCACTCGGTGATGTCCGGGCTCAAAGCAGTCAACAAGATGCTTTTCGTGAAGGACACGCACATTGAACACCTGATCAAGGAGATGGTGCAGTACGCGGAGACGGCTCGGCGGGACGGGGTGCTGGCGCTCGAGTCTGTAGCGCGTGAGGCCCACGACCCGTTTCTTCGGCGCGGGATTCAGCTGACCATCGACGGGACGGATCCGGACCTCATCGAGCGGATCATGAGGATTGAAATCGACGCCATGATCGAACGTCACAAACACGGCAAACACTTTTGGCACTCGATGGCGAAGTTCGGCCCCGGCTGCGGTTTGATTGCGTGCTTGATCGCTCAGGTGGCGATGTTCATGAACCTCGACGGCGACGCGGCCAAGATCGGTGCGGCGCTGGCTGTGGCGCTGACGGGAACGCTGTACGGTGCGATGCTTCAGAACGTGATCGCCGGCCCGGTGGCGGAAAAGCTTGCGCTGCGGAGCAGGGAAGAGGCGGTCGTGAAGGAGATCATCATGCAGGGTGTTCTGGCGATCCAAGCCGGGAACAACCCCCGAGTGGTGGAGATGCAACTGCTGTCGTTCGTTTCGAGCAAGCAGCAGCAGGCGATGGCGAAGGCGGCGTAAAGCAGAGGGTAAACCGAGATGGCCAAGGGCTGCCAGAAATGCAAGCAGGAGGAGTGCGAGGAATGCCCCGAGTGGATCTTCACGCTGGCTGATTTGATCATGTGCATGATGGGGCTGTTCGTGATCATGTGGGTGCTCAAGCCCAGCGGCAATCCCGCGCCGGGGTCGTCGGACGCGAAGAGCAACGTCGAAAAGAAGCAGTACGTCGAGCTGGCTGCGTCGATCCGCGACGCGTTCGGCTACATCCCCGACCCGAACTCGAAGGACCCGGTCGACGTGTTGATGATCCAGAAGCTGCGCGGTGTTTCGCTGCCCCGCGGGCCCGGTGATGGCGGCAAGGTGCAGTTGGACAACGCCGGGGTCGACGGCAAGGACGACCAGGTGACCCAAGTGCGGCCGGGGCAGGTCAGCGGGATCGGCGTCGGGCTGATCTTCGAAGCCGGTAGCGTCGAACCGACGGGCGCCATGCGCCAGCAGGTGCGGCAGATCGCCGAGTCGATCCGGGGGCACAGAAATATCATCGTCGTCAAGGGACACACCAGCCTCGATGACCTCCCCGAATCGGCCACCGAAGCCGAGCGCATGCAACTGTCGGTCATGCGGGCGGAGGGTGTCGCGCGACTGCTGATCGGCGAGGGTGTACTACCCGAGGTGGTGCGGGTGCAGGGGTGCTCGACGTTCGAACCGGTGCGGCAGCGGCAGTTCGGGCCGGGGTCGCAGACGCCGAACCGGCGCGTGGAGATCGAGTCAACCGACCAGTTGGTCGAGGACCGGCAGGACAAGGGTCGGCCGCGTAGGTAGTCCCCGCAGGTGGGCCTCGGAGATGGGCCTCGGAGATGGGCTTCGGAGATGGGCCTCGGAGATTGAGCGGTCGCGGCGCTGGCGACCGGGTCCGGTCGTGTATGCTCGGGCAATGGCCTTGCCGGTGATGATCGTGACGGCGTGGAGGGGGCGGCTGGGGTTGGCAGTGCCCGAGTCGGAGATGGGGTTGGTGAAGCTCGTGGGCAAGGCAGCGCCCGGGCGAAGGACGGAGTGGGGCGGGTGGTGTCACCTGGGGACGGGAATGAGGAACCGAGTACCGGGAGGAAGGCATGAGCGTTCGTCGTGAAGTCAGCATTGTGTCGCCGTCGGGTGCCGTGGTGGAGGGGGAGTTGTACCGCGGGCTGGCTCGGTTGAAGGAGGCGGGGTGGACGGCAAGGGTGCCGGATGGGACCGGGGAGAGACACTTCGTCTTCGCCGGGAGTGACGCCCGGCGGGCGCGTCAGATGTGGAATGCGGCGTGGGACGAGTCGACGGATGTGGTGTGGGCGTCGCGCGGGGGATACGGCGCGGCGAGGATCCTGCCCGAGCTCGAGCGGCTGACGCTGTCGGAAGGGACGCCGCCGCCGAAGTTGCTGTGCGGGTTCTCGGACATTACGGCGCTGCACGAGTTTGTCATGTCGAGGTGGGGTTGGAGTTCGCTGCACTGTGACGTGCCATGCGCTTCGAACTTCACTGCCATGCCCGCGACGGAGTGGGAGGCGACGTTGGCGATGGTCCGCGGCGAACCCTCCGCCAAGCCGGCGTGGGCGGAGACGACGCTGGTGTCGCTCGGGGGGGGAGGCGGCGAAGTGCTCAACGACCTCGACGGGCGGCTGGTGGGGGGGAACCTCACGGTGCTGACGTCGATGGTGGGTACTCCGTTTGCAATGGACAACGCGGGGGGCCGGCTGTTGTTTCTGGAGGACGTCTCGGAGGCCCCCTACCGCTTGGACAGGTACCTCAACCAGCTGTGGCAATCCGGGGCGATGCGGGGCGTGCGGGCGGTAATCCTCGGGACGTTCGAGGACTGCGACGACTCCCCGGGTTCGACCGTACTGCCCAGCGGGGAAAAGGTGCAAACCCGGTCGAAGATGGAAACGCCCGAGTGGATGCGACACGTCTTCGGAGAGTTCAGTCGGGCGAGTCGAATCCCGGTGGTGGCCACGCTTCCGGTCGGCCACGGATCGGAAAGAGCCCCCCTCCCGCTGGGCGCAAAGTACCGCCTGACCGGCAGCGGAAAGCTGGAGCTTCTCGAGTGGGACTGGTGGAGAAGGGCCTGATCAGGGAACCGACGGCTTGGCGGCCGGTGCGGCGGCCGCGGGAGTCAGATCCCACGCGGTGAGCCATTCCGTCTGGGAGACTTCCAGCCCGTCGGTGGTGGTGAGCTTCTTGGCGAGGTCGGGCATGTGCGCGGCGCCGTAAAAGAGGGCGATTCGCTTCTTGCCGTCCTTACGGACCTGGCGGACGACTTCGAGTGCGGCGTCGTTGCGGTCGGTGAGGATCGCCGAGCCTTCAGGCCCGTCAAGCCCGAGGGACTGGCGCTCGAGGTTGTCGAACATACCGGCGAAGATCGTCTTGAGCGCGAGCTGGCGCTCGGCTGGGGTCGTGCCGAAGTTAATGGGTTTGAACTTGAGGGGCTTATCGCCCGGTGCGGGTACGGGGGGTGTTGCAGAGAGCTGTCGCATATACGCCTGCATCATCAGGGTGAACAGTGATTCGCCGCGGGCTTCCTGCGCGGCGAAGAACGCGGTCACGTCCATGTCGGCGTGGACGAAGTTGTCCTTTTGATAGTCGATCTCGTCGAGCTGGAAGGTCAGCCCGAGCAAGTTCTTCATCCCCCGCTGAAGCGCGGAGACGCCGCTGCCGGACTTTTGGCCGCGCTCGGGGGCGGGGGCACCCTTGGGCTTGACCATCTCATACAGAACCGCGTCGTAACCGGGGAAACGATGGTTGAGGTCCTGAAAATACGAGCTGTCGGCGATGTGCACCGCCGAGACAAGGTCGACCGTGAACCCGTCCTTACCCTTAAGCGTCACGACAGACACCTCCAGCCGCGGCCGGTTGTCGTCGTCGACCATGCGGAGGAACTGGCCTTGCGTGTAGGTCGCCGCCGGCTTGGTGGTCGGCTGGACGAACGTCGCCCCTGTGGCGACGGAGGCGAGTAGTGCGCCGAGCGCGACGAGAAGACGGGTATGTCGGGAAGGGGGGATCAGGGCCATGTGCGGATTGTACGCGCTTTAGAGCAGTAACAGCTCGGATTGTTTTGGGCCGAAGGTTTGGGGGTTTCCCGCGAGGTCGATGAGCATGTTGATCTCCGAGCGAACGCCGTAAATGCCTTCGTAAATGCCCGGCTCGATGGAGAAGCAAGCGCCGGGGAGCAGTGGTCGCGTGTCGCGGGACTCGAAGTTGTCGAGGTTGACCCCCCCGCCGTGGGTGCGGGTATCGATGGCATGGCCGGTGCGGTGGGTGAAGTGCGGGCCGTATCCGGCGAGGTTGACGACGGCGCGGCAGGCGTCGTCGGCGTCGCAGCCGCGGACTTCCTCTCCTGCGGCGTAACGGGCTCGGATCAGGGCCTCGGCTTCATCGCGAGCGCGGACCACCGTGTCGAACCTGCGGGCATATTCCGGCGGCGGCGCCGTGTCGCCCAGCCAGGCGCACCACGTAATGTCATACACCACCGCACGCTCTTCGCCCTCGAGCTTGGCCCAAAGGTCTATGAGCACCGGCGTACCCGGCGTCAGCGGCAGCGACCCCACCGCCGGCGGGTCGTAATGCGGGTTGGCCGCGTTCGCCCCAGCCGAAACGTTCGGACCATGCCCCTCGGGCTGCAGGCCCAGCTCGGCGAACCGCCGTTCGATAAAGTCGGCTGAGGCACGTTCGGTGATCGGGTCGCCCGAGCGGGCACGATCGCGGATCAGTGTGAACGTGTCCGCCAGCGCGGTGTGAACCAATACCGACGCGGCGCGGTGCGTCTCGATCTGGTCGCCGTCGATCAGCCCCTGAAACCGCGCGACAAGTCGGTCCGACGAAACGACCTTCACCCCGCACGACCGCACCAGCTCTACCGTCCCGGCGTCCACCGTGGAGAGGTACGGCAGCTCGCACATCGGCGAGTACTGCATCGCCACCATCCCGCTCCCAGCCAGCAGTTCGCCGAGCGCCGACCGCCACTCCGACCAGGTCGAATACCACACCGCCTCGCCCGGCAGGGCCGCGAGGTTCTTGGGCTCGATCCGGTGCAGGATCTTCCTCGGTGCGCCCCGCGCTGGCACGAAGTAAGCCCACCGCCGCGACGGCGTCCCCGCCGGCAAGCCGAGCACCTCATATGCAAACGGTTCGCGTCGACGAAAATCGACAAACAGCCATCCGTCGACCCCCGCCGTTCGCACAGCATCCTGAATTGATTCCAGATTCATGTCAGGTCATGCTATCGCGCATGGAAAAGCTTCGCATCGGAATCATCGGCTGTGGCCAAATCGCCCGCTCCCACCTGACGAACTACC
>JBBRUM010000278.1:0-5324 GCA_038247815.1 Tepidisphaerales bacterium
AGGATTGGTTACGACCGCAGCGGCAATCCGCTGTGGGAGCAGAATGTGCTTGAGGGGGGGCACAGCGAGTTGTTCACATATGACGGGCTGGGCCGGTTGGCGACGTGGAAGCGGGGCAGCTCAACACAGCCAAGGACGGGATCGTGAACGGGACGCAAACGCGAAGTCAGGACTGGACGCTAAATACGGTGGGCAACTGGGGGAGCTTGTTGACTAAGGAGACGGAGTGAACGCGAGCGTTGTGACTCTGGAGCGGTCTTTGCTGCAAATGGTTTGCAATTAGGGGGTGGGGGGCGTAGCGTTGCGGTATGGCGCTTGCAGTGTCGAATTTGAGGAAGGCGTATGTGGCTCCGGACGGGGGGCGGGTGGAGGTATTGGATATGCCGTATTTTGCGGTGGGGACGGGGGAGCAGGTGGCGCTGGTGGGGTCGTCGGGGAGTGGGAAGACGACGCTTTTGCATTGCATTGCGGGGATTGTGACGCCGGATTCGGGGCGGGTGTTGTTGAAGACGGCTGAGGGGGAGGTGGATGTGTCGTCGCTGGGGGAGGCGGAGCGGGATGTGTTTCGAGGTAGGCACATTGGGTATGTGTTTCAGACGCATCACTTGTTGCCAGGGTTTACGGCGCTGGAGAATGTGCTGCTGGGGGTGAGTTTTACGGGGCGGACGGTGGATAGGGCGTGGGCGAGGCATTTGCTTGGGGAGGTGGGGTTGGGGGACCGGCTGGAGTTTCGGCCGGGGAGGTTGTCGGTGGGGCAGCAGCAGCGGGTGGCGGTGGCGCGGGCGCTGGCGAGCAGGCCGGCGCTGGTGTTGGCGGACGAGCCGACGGGGTCGTTGGACGAGGAGAATGCGGATCAGGTGTTGGAGCTGATTCGGAGGCTTGCGGGGGAGGTGCAGGCTTCGCTGATTGTGGTGACGCATGATTTGGAGATTGCGGGGCGGATGCAGCGGAAGGTGGAGCTTTCGGAGGTGAACAAGGCGGCGAAGAAGCGGGTGAAGAAGGAGCCGGTTGCGACCTAGGCGCCGCCCGCTTCCCCGCAGTCGTTGTCGTTGTCGTTGGTTCGTGGCCGGGTGGGTTGCTCCCCCGTCGCCGATGAGTTAAATCGCGGGGCGGCTGGATGATTTGCCCCGCCTGCTGGATGATTTGTTTGCACCGCTGGATGGTTTCCCCCTGTCGCTGATGAGGTTGGACTGAAGATGAACATTTTTGAACTTGTATTGAAGCAGATGCGGCAGCGGGCGCTGGGAACGGTGCTTACGACGCTGAGCGTGGTGTTGGGGGTTGCGCTGGCGACGGCTGTGCTGGTGTTTCAGCGGGAGGGGAAGCGGATGTTTGTGCAGTCGGACTTTGGGTTTGAGGTGCTGGTGGGGCCGACGCGGGGGTCGCCGTTGCAACTGACGCTGAACACGATTTACAACCTGGATGTGTCACCGGGGCTGATTGATCACAAGGTGTACGAGGACTTGGTGAAGAACCGGGGGACGGTGCGGCAGGCGATCCCGATCGCCAAGGGGGATACGTTCGCGGGAATGCCGATCATTGGCACGGTGCCGCGAATGTTTAACTTCACCAACGACGAGGGGCCGGAGGGGCCAAAGCCGATTGTCACGGATCCGGAGAACCCTAATCGGCAGGCGGCGTGGGAGTTTCGGCAGGGGGAGAGCTTCAAGCTGGAGACGGGGCGGATGTTTCATCCGCGGAAGTTTGAGGCGCTGGTTGGGGCGGAGGTGACGCGGATCACCAAGCTCGATGTGGGGCAGAAGTTTAAGGCGACGCACGGGAACCCTGGGCCGAAAGAGACGCCGGACGTGCACGATCAGGAGTGGGTGGTGGTGGGGAGGTTGGCGAAGACGGGGACGGCTGCGGACAGGGCGATTTACATTCCGCTGATGAGTTTTTTTGCGATTGGGGAGCATGAGGCGGCGGTGGAGACGATCAACCGGCTGAGGGCGGGGGCGGATGTAGGGAGGTTGGGATCGCCGGGGGGATTGGCGCGGCAGGGGGGATTGGCGCGGCCGGGGGGAACGGGGGGGGCGACGACGGGCCCGGCGACGGGGCAGGCGGGGCAGGCGGGGGGAGCTGTTGGTGGGGGTGGGCCACAGTTTCACATGGAGGGGGAGTTGATTTCGCTGGACATTCCGAAGGAGGAGTGGTTGTTGTCCGCGATATTGGTGGATGTGCGGAGTGCGCCGTTGGCGTTTCAGTTGATGTATGCGATTAACAATTCCAACAAGGCTTCGGCGTCGAATCCGGCGACGACGATGCGGTCGTTTTTTGATACGTTTTTGACGCCGTCGTCGCAGGTGTTGTTGGCGGTGGCGGGGCTGGTGAGTGTGGTGGCGGCGGTGGGGATTTTGGTGGCGATTTACAATTCGGTGGCGGCACGGATGCGGGAGATCGCGATTTTGCGGGCGTTGGGGGCGACGCGGGCGAAGGTGCTGTCGATTATTTGTTTGGAGGCCGGGGTGATTGGGGTGGTGGGGACGGCGTTGGGGGTTGTGGTGGGGCTGCTGCTGGTGGGGGTGGGGTCGGCGTGGGTGCCGGAGAACCTGGGGCGGATTCACGCGATTCGATGGGAATCGGTGTATTGGGTGGATCTGCTGGGGTGGGGTGCCGAGGGGATGCGGGGCAAGATCCGGGTACCGGTTGAACTGCTATACTTGTTCGGCGTAGTAGTGCTGTCGGTGTTGGCGGGCTTGGTCCCGGCGCTGAAGGCGTACCGCGTTTCGGTTGCGACGAATCTCTCCGCGTGAGGAGTTTGGGCGAGACCGGGGTTGCAGTGCCTGGACAGGAGTTGCGATGGGATTGATGAAGGTGATGGCGGCGGTTGTGGGGGTGGTGTTGATTTGCGCGGTGGGGTCGGTGAGGGCGCAGGCGACCACCCAGCCGGCGCCGAAGGCGATGCGTGCGGTGCCCACGCCGATGGTGCCGGGGTCGCTGGAGTACCGCGCTGCCCAGGCGATCGGAGCCGGGGACTACGCGAGCGCGCTGCCGCTGTTGCGAAGGCTCGAAGAGACACACCAGGACGACCCCCGCAAGATGCAGGCGATCGGCGAACAGATCCGCGTCGCCGAGAAGGCGCTGAACTCGGGGTACGCCATGGGTACACTGCCGCCGGAGGAACGCAAACCGATCCCCGCGCCGGTCGATGGGAAGATCGCGGACTTTGAAAACATAAGAGACCTTGGGAACTTCGAGTACGACCCCGAAAACGGCGGTGGCATTCCGTTGGATGTCCAAGCGATGTCGGAACATGTCATCCGCATCCGGGGGTACATGATCCCAATGGACCAGGCGGAGAACATCACCACCTTCGCGCTGGTGCCGTCGCTGTTCGCCTGCTGCTTCGGTCAGCCGCCGCAGATCCAGCACACCATCGTTGTTCGCACGCCCAAGGGGAAAGCCGTCGGATATTACCCCGACGAGATCATCGTCGAGGGGAAGCTGAAGGTGGAGGAGAAGAAGGAAGACGGATTCGTGATTTCGGTTTTCGAGATGTCGGCGAACAGCGTCAAGCCAATGGGGCAGTGACACTGCGGAAATGGGTGTCGCGCGAAGAGGAGAAATCAACCATGAACGCCCGAGTGATTGTTTTTGTGACTGTGGCCTTCGCGCTGATCGGGTTTCCCGCGTACGTGTTTCTCGACGAGAAGCTCTCCGGCGGCGTGAAGGACCGGGGCGACTTCCTCGAGGTGAACCTCAAGGCGATGAGCAACTTCGAGTTCGACCAGAATACGGGGACCCAGGAAGACGTGCCCGAGCGGTGGCGCGGGATGACGGGGAAGAAAGTGATGCTGACGGGGGAGATGTGGCAGCCGCAGTCGGCTGCGGGGGAGATCGCGGAGTTCGAGTTGGTGTACTCGATCGCCAAATGCTGCTTCTCCGGGCCGCCGAAGATTCAGCACTTTGTACTGGCGAAGGTGAAACCGGGCTCGAAGGTGGATTTCTACTCGGGGCTGGTCGAGGTGATGGGGACGCTGAAGGTGAATGTCGAGCGATCCGAGGGCAAGGTGACCCGTGTTTTCGTGCTGGACGTTGAGTCGGTCAAGCCGATCTGAGGTTCGTGGAACTTGTGCGGGCGGGGGATGAGTTTGCGGCGGTCAGTCGGATTGAAGTTCGCGGGTGATGCCCTCGTCGCCAACTGCGGCGTCGTGTTCGGTGGCGTCAGCTGGGAGAGCGGACTTGGCGGAGATGATGTCATTGTATGCGAGGGCGAGGGTGCCTTCGTCGAGGTCGGCGAGGCGGATGATGGGATTGGTGCGGTTGCGGGGGCGGAAGAGGTGGGCGGCGACGAGACCGATGCGTTCGGCTGCGGCGGCGTCGAGGGTGGGGCGGCGGCGGGATTCGGCGCGTTCGAGGAGTGTTCGGATGAGGGGGGCGGTGGCGCCGGGGTGGGCGCGGGGTGATGCGGTGGCGGGTTCGGGGAGGAGGGCTGCTTCCTCGGTGATTTCCCCCGGGGTGATGAGGAAGAGCTTGACGGATGGGCCGGGCGGCGGGCCGGGTTGGAGGGAGACGAACTGGAAGTCGGCGAGATTGCGGACGAAGCGGTTGGGGCCTTTGCCAAGGGCGGAGAGCTCGTCGACGTACTGCTTGATCTTGGCGGCGGTTTCGAACTTTAGTTCGGCGGCGGCTTGGCGCATGCGGGTTTCGTGGGCGCGGACGGTGTCGCCGGGATCGACGAGGACCTTGCAGGAGAGCTCGACCATGCGGCGGTACTGGTCGAGAGAGATCGAGCCGTCACACGGCGCGGGGCAACGGCGCATTTCCTTGTAGGCACAGGGCTTGCCGCGCGGGGATTCGGTGAGGACGTTGTGGTATCGGCAGAGTTCGAAGGCGGACTCGACGAGCTCGACGAGGCGGGAGGCGGACTGCTTGTCCTCAAGGGGACCGACGAGCACGCCGGCGGGGTGGGAGAGGTCGGTGGTCCGCGTGTAGCGCGGGAAGGGGGCGTCGGGGTCGACGTGGAGGAACCAGGTGGGGCGAAAGCCGACGAGGTCGCGATAGGTATTGGGGAAGAGCTCGCGGGCGACGGCGAAGTAGACGAGGTCGGCTTCGAAGTCGGAGTCGACTCGGCGGTAGTGGATGTGGCGGACGAGGTTTCGGTAGTCGACGCGCTTGGAGGGAGGAATCGAGGGGTCGGGAGGGCCGAGGCGGCGCTTCAGGCTGTTGCGGAGATGACGGACACACAAGAGCTGCACGGGGCGGTCTTCGGCGTCGGTCATCAGGTAGACCACCCAGCGGGCGGGGACGTTACGAAAAAAGGAGGCGGGGTAAGGGTTGGAGGGGTCGAAGGTGAGGGTGTGGGGGAGGTGGTGGATGAGAGG
>JBBRUM010000279.1:0-5298 GCA_038247815.1 Tepidisphaerales bacterium
GAGAGAGGCAAGCCGTCAGGAAGCTTGAAACCGGCGCAAAGGAAGCGACAACATTGTTCCACGTGGAACAATCGTACAATCCCCTAACACCCGAAGACGGAAAACCCCGCTCGGAGATCGGCCAAGCCATCGGCGCGGTCTCCCTCATCAAGCTCACGCCCAAAACCGGCCGCACCCACCAGTTGCGAGTTCATATGTCGCACATCGGGCACCCAATGCTGGGCGACACGATTTACGGGGGCCGGGAGATTCACCTCCCGCCACCGGCAGGCAAGGACGGGCAGGGGTTCCACTTTTCCCGACAGGCGCTGCACGCCTTCGAGATCACCTTTCAACACCCGGCAACCCTCAAGGCCATGACCCTGCAAGCGCCCCTCCCGCCGGATTTTGTGGAGCTTGAAGCGCTGCTGTCGACGTGATCGTGGCCGTGAACTCGACAACAAAATACTATTGGTATAGGCCAAGATGTCGCGTACACCCCAGCCCTGCCGATGGGTACAATGTGCAACGGTTGGGTCAGTCGGGCGTTTAGGTGCTCGGGTGGCGTGAACGGTTCCGACCCTGTTTTCCCCCTCTTTTTCCGGAGTACAGCCCCATGCAAACCCTTCTTCCGCTGGCGTGGATTCCGGGACCGACCGAGTGGATCATCATTGCGGTTTTGGGCTTGCTGTTTTTTGGAAAGCGATTGCCGGAGGTGGGTAAGTCACTGGGGAAGGGAATCGTCGAGTTCAAAAAGGGGCTGAAGGGCGTCGAGGAAGAGATCGAAACCGCCTCCACCCAGCCGAGGTCCTTTCCCAGCGCCGCGCCCGTGCAGTCCCTCCCCGACAACGCGGCGGCTGCCAAATTCGACCCGTACACGGGCAAGCCGATTCAGCCTGCGTTCGACCCGTACACGGGAAAACCGCTGAACGAAACCAACGCCGCGAGCAAGTAAGTGTCTCAAGCATTGGATTGGGACAAGACGCCCAATCAGGCGAGGTCCGAAAGGCCAGGTCCGAACATGAAACGTGCGATTCGAACGGTTCTGACGGGAGTGGCGCTTTCGGCTGCGGTGTGGTGTGGGGCTGCGGCGCCTCGTGACGAAGCGACGATCTCACTGGACCGGCGAATTCCGGAAGTGAAATTTGATGCGATCGGTCTGTCAGACGCGATCGACTTTCTCCGCGACATCGGCGGCCTCAACCTCCGCGTGGACTGGAAAACTCTCGAAGCCGCCGGGATCGACCGCAGCACACCGGTGACGTTCTACCTCCGAAACGTCTCGCTGCGGAAAGCACTCGACACCGTCCTCCGCGAAGCCGGCGGCGGACAAAAACTCGCGTACGAAATCGAAGAAGGCGTCGTCGAAGTCACCACCCAGGAGGAAGCCGACCGAATCCTCACCACCGAGGTGTATGACATCCGCGACCTGATGTTTTCGCCGATCGACGCGGGCGACCCGCCCGAGGTCGAGTTTCAACTCGAAGCCGTGGAACGCGGCGGTGGTGGTGGCGGCGGCGGCGGCGGTCTCTTCGGTGGCGGTCAGGGCGGCGGAGCGGGCCAACGCGCCGAAACCACCCCGGACCAGAAGGGGCTGGAAATCGTCGAGCTCATCACCGCGCTGATCCGCCCGGAAGTGTGGCAGGTCAACGGCGGGACGGCGACGATTCGGTACTTCAACGGTACGCTGATTGTGTCGGCGCCGCGGAGTGTGCACGAGCTGATCGGGTCGCCGGTCAAGCCATGAAGATTGCCCGCATCCGTGCGGGGATGACGGCTGTCGGGTAGATTCCCACGGATGCTACCCCTTGGATTTATCGGCGCTGGAAACATGGCAGAGGCGATCGTGCGGGCTGCGCTGACCCGCGACGTGGCCCGCCCCGCGGACCTGATCGTTTCCGATCCGACCAAGTCGCGCCGAGAGGTGTTCACCGCCCTGGGCGTGCCCGCGATCGCCGACAATCGCGAGGTCGCCCGGCGGGCGAAAACACTGCTGCTGTCGTGCAAGCCGCAGCAGATGAAGGACGTGCTCACCGAGATCCAGGGCGACCTGTCGCCCGATACGCTGGTGGTGTCCATCGCGGCCGGGGTGTCGACAGAGATTATCCGAAAGCACCTGCTGCGTGACCAGGCCGGGGGCGGTCAGCGGGTGGTGCGGGTCATGCCCAATACGCCGCTGATGGTGGGAGAGGGAATGGCCGCGATCGCGCCGGGAGAGGGCGCGACGCCGGAGGACGTGGCCAATGTGCTGCGACTTTTCGAGGTCGCGGGGCGCGTGGTCGAGGTCCGCGAGGAGCTGATGGACGCGGTGACGGCGGTATCGGGGTCGGGGCCGGCGTACTTCTTCCTGTTGACGGAGCACTTGGCGCGAGCGGCTGAGGAGTTGGGGCTGGACCCGGAGACTGCGCAGTTGCTGGCGCGGCAGACGGCACTGGGCTCGGCGGTCATGCTGAGCAAGAGTGTGGACTCGCCGGAGGAGCTGCGGAGAAAGGTGACCAGCCCGGGCGGAACGACGCAAGCTGCGGTGGAACACCTCGAAGCCGCCAACGTGCCCGCGATTTTCCGCTCCGCCGTGGCCGCGGCAGCAAGGCGGAGCAGGGAGTTGAGGGGGGCGTAAGGGTAAAATCGAGGTTTCTCAATGGGTCGGAGCTTTTGGGTGTCGAATCGCTTGAATTATGACAATCCGCCTCTCCCCAGAACTGGCGAGCGAGGTTCAACGCCGAGTGCTCGAAGGGACTTATGTCTCGGCGGAGGACGTGGTGAGAGAGGGCCTTAAAGCGCTACGACATGTGGAGCAAGAGGCGACTTTTGATTCCACGGCACTGGCGGATTTTGTACGCGAGCGACTGTTTTTGGCGGCACTAACACCGACTGGCGCATGGGTTGAAGCTCACACGGCGGTGGACCGAGTCGGGGGGTTGCCGCAGTCCCGGAATGGGAACATTCAATGAGTCGGGTGGTCCTCCATCCTGCTGCGGAGCAGGATCTCGCCGACCATGCCGCGTCTCCCTTGCCACGAGCGGGGCTTGACCAGACACCAGCGTTATTGGGGGAGTTCCGGCGCGAGTTTCCCCGGATTGGCGGTCCGCCCGGGAGAGGCCATTGTCGGCCGGAATGCGAGGCCGACCGCGTTGGCTTCTGGAAGGTCTATTGGCGGCTGATCTTCTATCGCGCCGACACCGACCGTGTTGAA
Source organism: Tepidisphaerales bacterium (assembly GCA_038247815.1). Classification (GTDB taxonomy): domain Bacteria; phylum Planctomycetota; class Phycisphaerae; order Tepidisphaerales; family Tepidisphaeraceae; genus JBBRUM01. The sequence continues at coordinate 3,173 of JBBRUM010000279.1, forward strand.
ATTCTCGGGATTGTGCATGGGGCGATGAGTCTCACGAGCAGGTTGCTCGGGCGTGTATCGCCGCATGGCGTCGGGTGTTAAACAGGTTCCTCTCCAACACGCGTATCATCGGTTCATGTTTTTGGGGTGTGGGGGCCGATAGTCTTGAAGGTATGACCAACCCCCTTTCAACGCCTGCGGCGTCGAACTTTGGGCTGTTGCTGGCGAGGGCAACGCTCGGGGTGTACTTCGCGGCCATTGGTTACTCCAATGTGATGCGCGGTGTAAGCACGTTCGCACGGGAGCATCTCAAGCCGATGTCGGCGTGGATCGATCCGCGGTATGCGGAAGTGTTTCTCACGATGTACCCGGTGATTCAGGTGGCGGCGGGGGTGATGCTGGCGCTGGGGGTGCTGACGCGGTTCTCGGCGTCGATGCTTGCGGTTTCACTGACGATTTTCATTGTGTGCGTGCAGGGGTTCAACGCGCCGGCGGGGATGCCGTTCGAGCCGAGCGTGATCTTTGTGGCGGTGGCGATTGCGATTGTGACCAACGGCGGCGGGAACCTGACTCTCCCGGTGCTGCTGGGCAAGAAGCCGGCTGGGGCAGCGCCGAAGGCGGCCGCACCGGCGCCGGCTAAGTGACTCTGGGTAAGTAGGCTGACCCTAAACTGATTCAACAAGACATTGGCCGACGGCAATTTGCCATCGGCCTTTATGTTTTATCGGGAGGGTTGGAAGAGAGGCTAGACGGGCGGTGAGGAGGCGGCGTTGCGGTTGGGGTCGGCTTCCATGGACTCTTTGAGGGGGGTGAGGATTCCGAGGATTTTGTTGAGGACTCGGATTTGGGATTGGGTGGCTTCGACTCGGGCGACTTTGCCCGGGGGGTAGTGGTCGAGGACGGGGCGGGTGTCGCGTTCGTAGGTTTCGAGTCGTCGGCGGATGACGGCGTCGTTGGCGTCGTCGAAGCGGTTTTCCTTGAGGGCGCGTCGGCGGAGTCGCTCGACCATTTTGTTCAGGTCGGTGCAGTGGAGGTGGATGATCTTGACGACGTCGATGGTGTCGTCGAGGAGCTCGGCTTGGTGCACTGTGCGGGGCAAGCCGTCGAGGACGAGGAATTGGGACTCGGGGTGGAACTGGTTGATCATCTCCGTGCCCAAGATGAACTGCTTCCAGACCTTGATGGTCACTTCATCGGGGACAAGCTGGCCCTTGCCGGCGTAATCCCAGAAGAGGCGGCCGGTTTCAGATTGCAGGTCGAGGGAGCGGAAGATGTCACCCGTGGCGGAATGGAAGAAGCCGGGGATCTGTCCGATGATCTTGCCTTGGGTACCCTTGCCCGAGCCGGGAGCGCCGAAAAGTAGGATGGAGCGATAGCGCATGAGAGGGGTAGGTTAACGTGTGCGGCAGGCGGAAGATACGCGAAGGTGCGGGTGACGCAGGATGCCGCAGTAATGGGCGTCATGCAAGTGTTTGCGGAGGAAAACTACGATTTGGAAGTGTGGATGGTAGCGGTGGAAGCGGGTGGGCGGGGGTGATGACGGAGCTTTCCCGGGGGGGGTGGGCACGCCCACTGAAGTGGGCATGCCCGGGGGAGGGGGGGTTAGGTTTCGTCGGTGGCGCTGAGTTTGGCGAGGACGGAGAGGTCTTCGAGGGTGGTGGTGTCGCCTTTGATTTCCTTGCCGCTTGCGACTTCCTTGAGCAGGCGGCGCATGATTTTCCCCGAGCGTGTCTTGGGGAGTGCGTCGGTGAAGCGGATTTGGTCGGGGCGGGCGAAGCTGCCGATTTGTTTGGCGACTTTGTCGGAGAGTTCCTTTTTGAGGGCGTCGGAGGCGGTGAACCCGGAGCGGAGGGTGACAAAGACGGCGAGGGCTTGGCCTTTGAGTTCGTGCGGCATGGGGACGGCGGCGGCTTCGGCGACGGCGTCGTGGGCGACGAGGGCGGATTCGACCTCGGCGGTTCCGAGGCGGTGGCCGGAGACGTTCAGGACGTCGTCGATTCGGCCCATGATCCAGAAGTATCCGTCTTCGTCGCGGCGGGCACCGTCGCCGGTGAAGTAACAGCCTTTGACGTCCGACCAGTACTGGCGGACGTAGCGGTCGGGGTCGTTGAAGACGCCCCGGAGCATGCTCGGCCAGGGGCGGCGGA
>JBBRUM010000280.1:0-5276 GCA_038247815.1 Tepidisphaerales bacterium
GAAATCTGACATCCAACATCTGACATCTCACCCTCCCCTGCCCCGAAGCCTCGCCTCCATCCCCCGCGCCACGCTCGACGCGCTGAACGCCGGCACGGTCGCCTCCCGCGACCTCGTCGAATCGCTCGCTGTCGACTTCGCCGCCCTGCTCCAATCTGTCTGCCCCCACGCAGACCCCGCCCCCCTCCGCGCCGCCCAAGTTGACAAGCTCGGCTTCCTCCATCGCATTCGCCTCGGCGGCGCCGCGATCGCCCCCCACGATCCCGCCTCCTTCGCCAACCATACTTCCGACGCCGTCCGCGCCTGGTCCTGCTTCGCCCTGCTCTCGCCCCCACACCTCTCGCTCCCCGAACGCCTCCACCTCGTCCAACCCTTCGCTGCCGACCCCCACTTCGCCGTCCGCGAGTGGGCGTGGCTGGCGTTCCGCCCCCACATCGTCCCCGACCTCCCCCTCGCCCTCTCGCTGCTCGCCCCTTGGACGCTCTCCCCCGACCCAGCCCTCCGCCGCTTCGCCTCCGAGGTCACCCGCCCCCGGGGCGTTTGGTGTGCCCACCTCGCCGAACTCAAGAAAAACCCCTCCCCCGCCTTCCCCCTCCTCGAACCCCTCCGTGCCGATGCGAGCAAGTACGTTCAAGACTCCGTCGCCAACTGGCTGAACGACGCCTCGAAAACCGCCCCCGATAAGGTCCGCGTCCTTCTCGCCCGCTGGCTGCGTGAGTCTCCCCACCCCGCCACCCGGCGCATCGCCACCCGCGCCCTCCGCACCATCGGCCCGAAACCCCAGCCCAAAGGTTCAACCGGGTCCGACCCTACTTAAAGGGGACATTCACACCCACCACCCGTTCGGGATCAATCATCCCGTCGCTTCCCCCAATCCAGATCGACGAGCTCACACCGGGAGATCCAATCCCCCAATGCCACACGACTCTCCCCAAGGCGATCTACCAATCGAGGCGCAACTCCCCGGCCCACGCTGGATCGACACCGGATGCGCCGAGCCCGTCCCCTTCGACTACAACGTCTCTTGGAACTGCCGAACCGAAAAACAGGGCAAACCCGACCCCGCCTTCGCCCCTGTGCAAGCCTTCGTGCGGGACAAACCCTTGCCACTGGTGCGGCTACTCCCTTGAAGGCCTCGAACAACAAACCCGCCCCCACTGCCCCCATTACTGCCAACCCTACGACAAGACCTCATTCAGCCCCCGACCCCGAGGAACCGACTACGACAACCAAAAACCCGTCTCGCCCCCAAAGTAACCCCTTCACCGAACTGCCTGCGCCGCCCTCCCGACCCACCCGCTCGCCCCCTTCAGCCCACAACCTGCACCCCTTGAGTTCTCCTCAGTTCCTAGGCATCCAGGCAGAATCCCTATGAAACTCCGCCCGCGACACATACCGCACCGACCCATCGCAAAACGCCGCGTTACCCCGCTTCTTCGCGTTCGGCAGCACAGTATAACTGCCACCGCCCACGCCCACGATGTCGCTCTTCCGTCCGCGGTCGTCGTGCCGAATCCCCAGCAGATTCGTCGGACCCGGAAAAATCGGGCTGCCATGACCGTCGTCCAACGTCGATGCGTCCTCCTCGTACAACAGCATCTTCTCCGCCGGCCGCTTGACCTGGTTCAACTTCCCAGCCGTGAACCTCCGCGTCGCCGGCGTCAAAAACTCATACCCCGATCCCGCCCAGTAATTCACCACATAGCTAAACCTATACACCCCCGTCGAACTCCCTGCACCCCGCACACGGTAAGACAAATCATCGGATGGACACCGAAACACCCCCAGGTTCAACCTCGGACGAACCCCCGCCCCCGCCCCATTCACCCGCCCCATTCCCTTCGCCAGAAACGGCGCAATCGCCGAATTGTCCATGTTCCGACCCGAATCCCAAAAGATCCAGTCATGCCCGTAAAGCGGAATACCCCTCCCCGTCGCCGGCAGCCAGCCCTTGTTCGCGTTGCAATACATCAAAAACGCCCCCCCCAACTGCCTTAAATTCGACATGCAAGCAAGCCCCCTCCCCTGCTCCCGCGCCCTCCCCAATGTCGGCAACAAAATCCCAATCAGCAGCGCAATAATCCCAATCACCACCAGTAACTCGACCAGCGTAAACCCCGACCTTCGCCGCGCATTTTCAGTCCCAACCATCATCGCCATCTCACTTCCTCCACCCAACCCCTCGCGAGTTCCCAGACTCATGGTACTTAAACCGCCCCCCCACCACCCCACCCACTTACGCAGATTCCCAATCACCCCTCTCGGAATCCTCCTCTCGCCCGCCTAAAAACATCAGTGACCACCACAACCCTCATTCCCGACGTCGACCTCTCCGCCGATCTCGGCGGTCTCCTCCTCAAGCACCCCACGCTCACCTGCTCCGGCACCTGCGGGTATGCCTTTGAGTACGCCGATTTTCTCGACTTCTCCGAGCTCGGCGCTTTCGTCACCAAATCCATCACCCTCGAGGAGCGCAAGGGCAATCCCCCCGCGCGGATCGTTGAAACCCGGGCCGGAATGCTCAACGCCATTGGCCTGGCCAACGTCGGCTTGCAGCGGTTCCTCGACGAAAAAATTCCCCAGATCCGCAAAATGCCCTGCCCCGTTATCGCCAACGTCGCCGGGCACTCCACCGACGATTATGTTAAAACCTGCGGAACCATCGCCGCCCTCGACTGCATCCCCGGCATCGAGCTCAACGTCTCCTGCCCCAACGTCAAAGACGGCCTCACATTCGGAACGTCCCCGGCCCGACTCCGCGAGCTCGTGGCAGAAATCCGAAAGTCGATCGGCAAGAAGGTCCTGATCGTCAAGCTCTCCCCCAACGTCGAAGACATCGCCACCACCGCCGCAGCCGCCGTCGACGGCGGCGCCACCGCCCTCTCCCTCGTCAACACCTTTACCGCAATGTCCGTCGACATCCGCACCAAACGCCCCCGCCTCGCCAACGTCACCGGCGGCCTCTCCGGCCCGGCCATCAAACCCGTCGCCCTCCACCTCGTCTCACGCGTCTATCGCCTCGTCGCCAAACCCGCCGGAATCCCCATCGTCGGAATGGGTGGCGTGCAAACATGGCAAGATGCTGTAGAGTTCATGCTTTGCGGTGCTTCTGCAGTTTCCGTAGGCACCGCACTTTTTGTCGACCCCTCTTCTCCACAAAAAATTTCCCAAGGAATTGCCCAATATTGCCGAGATCAAGGGGTAAGCAAAGGTTCTGATATCGTGGGAGCTTTGGAGCTCCCCGGTAATGCCCCGCCCCCGAAAACCGCTTACGTCTAAACATCGATTTTTCCCGGAGATCCGCCTCAATCCACCGCATACCACCCTAGAAACTTGGGTAACCAAAACCACACTCCGCGCAACCGCCTCCATTTTTAGTGATAAACTCTCCTGCTCGGTCCTCCGATTCCTCCTATGTGTCAACGCAAGAATTCGGTCGGAGGCAACACAATGGCAACTTTTCGAATCGGTGAACTGCTGAAGCAACGCGGAATGCTCAACGACGCACAAATCAGTGAAATCTTGGAACGCCAAAAAGTTAGTGGTACCCCCTTCGGGGCTGTCGCAGCCGAGCTCTTTGGCGTGCAAGAAGCCGAACTCTGGCGCGCCTGGGCTCAGCAAATGATCGATTGCTGCCCAAAACTCTCACCCAGTGAGCTCGTCTCGAACCCCAAATCCCTCGCGTTCGTCACCCCCCGTGAAGCCTGGGCCTACCGACTCCTACCCCTCGATTGGAACGAAAACGAAATCTTACTCGTCACCACCGCAGAACGCCTACCCAACGCAATGGCGTACGCCCAAATCAAGGCCCCCGTCCCCGCCGTCTTCGCTGTCGCCGACCGCCTGGACCTCGAAGCCGCCATCCGCCGAAACTACGGCCTGAGCAGTCTTCCGATGGTCGCATAAACCAGACACCCCCAAAAAAGAAACGCCCGGCACGCATCCTGGCATGCCGGGCGTTAGAGCCTGCGACTCCTTTCGCACCATCCCTGTATCATCAATCGCTTCCCTGCGAAGGGGTCAATTTCATCGCGCGTCGCCTGCCGCCCTAAGCCGCCGCTACGCGATCTTCCGTCATCATCCTCTCCAAAAATTCCGCCAATCCGTCCTGCGCATTCGTGCCAATCGTCAGCTTCGCGGCCCTTTTGGCTTCGGCGCGGCCGTTGCCCATCGCCACCCCCAAACCCGCCCCGTGCAGCATCGCCAGGTCATTGAGGTCGTCGCCCACCGCGATCACTTCCTCGCCGCTGACCCCCACGCTCTCCGCGACGAAGCTCACACCCGCCCACTTGTTCACTCCCGGGTCGAACACTTCCACCACCTCGACCGCCTGCGGCGGCACTGCAATCGCGTGGGTCACCACCCGGCTGCCGTACTTTTCCGCGAGGAGTCGGTTCACCTCCCGCGTCCGTTCAGTGGCTGCCACAATCCCCACCCGCAGCGTGTTTTCGTGCGAGTAGCCCCCAAGGTTGGGCTGAAACTTCACTTTGGCGTGGGTGAGTTCCATCCACTTCGACGTGGCCGCATCCAGCGTGATTCCGTCGGTAACGACGTAGTCCACGCCGGACGTGAAAGCTTCCTGAAGGGCGAGAACGGCGTGGCCCATCGATTCGAGGTCGGCTGAGATTTCGCGGGCGAGGTCCGGCTGCATGGTGACGCTTCGGAGCAGCGTGCAAGCTTCCCGGGTCGGCTTTGCCTCGACGACGGTTGCCCCGCCGACGAACACTGCCTTTGCGAAATGCTGGCACGCTTCAAGCACCCTGAGTGACTCCGTGTAATTGCGACCCGTTGCGAAACAAACGTAAACACCGCGCCGAACAAGGTTCATGATCGCCTGCCGGGTTCGTTGCGACACCCGCCCCATCGGATCCAACGTGGTTCCGTCGAGGTCGAGTGCGACGAGTCGGTAGCGAAGAACATCAGTCACGCCGCAGGGTAGGACACTACCGCCGCCCCACTCCAGTTCCAAACCACGGACAAGTTTCCCACAGGCAAAAACCACAACCCCTAGTAGACGCCCTCTCCCACTTTTCCACCTCTCGCGTCCTCTCGCCCCAGCGGGGCACCCCCGGTTACAATCCCGCCATGCGCATGAACCTCACCCGCAAGGAGTCGATTTACCAGGGAAAGAAGTGCCGCTTCGAGGTCCACCACCTCGAAAACCCCGAAACCGGGAAAAAGCACACCCGCGAGGTCGTCGTGCACCCCGGCGCGGTCATCATCCTCCCCATCACCGCCGACAACCACGTCCTGCTCATCCGCAACCGCCGCTACGC
>JBBRUM010000281.1:0-5260 GCA_038247815.1 Tepidisphaerales bacterium
AGGGGAGCGGCGCGTTCGGTGGCCACGAGAGTAAGGGCGGGGAGGTCGCCGTGAGTTATGGCGTGCTCGACGTCGGGGAGGCGGGCAAGCCGGGTGCCTACACGATCACCAGCACCGACGACCCGGCTTACGCGACCGGCGTGTCCCCCATCGCCGTGCACCGCAAGACCAAGTGCAACGGCGTCGTCGCCAAATGGCCCGAGCCGGACACCTGGACCGTCGAGCACACGCTTTTCCTCGAGCTGCCCACCAAGCTTCTGCCGGGCAAGACGTACACCGTCTCTCTCGCCCCCGCCCTGGGCGCGGACACCGCTTCGGCCAAGCTCACCTTCGACCCCGCCGCCAGTCACACCGAGGCGCTGCACGTAAATCTCATCGGCTATCACCCGGACAAGCCGAAAACCGCCGACCTGTACATGTGGCTGGGCGACGGCGGCGGGCGGGATTACTCCGCGTATGAGGGTGCGGCGGTACGACTGGTGGACGTCAAGTCGGGCAAGGCGATCGAGGTGGGGAAGGTGGCGCGGTGGAAGAAGGCCGGGCCGGACTACGGCGGCCACAACCTCACCCGCGCCGATGTTTGGACGACTGATTTTTCCGACTTTAAAACCGAAGGGACGTACCGGCTCTCGGTGGACGGCATCGGCGCCAGCCCCGAGTTTGTCATCTCCAAAGACGCCTACGCTTTGCCGTACAAGACCTCCGTTCGCGGGTTCTATTACATGCGCATCGGCGAGCCGAAAGACGCGGTCAGCCCGCCGCCCCGTCAGCCGAGGCTGATTCAGGGCCAAGACCCGCCGGAACTTAAGATCTACCTCACCACCATGAGCCCGTGGCACCCCGAGTGGAAGACCCTCCCCGGCGACGCGTGGGACGTGACCGACTGGAGCAAGTGGAAGGAGCCCGGCGAGCCCACCAACCCCAACGCCTACGGCGGCCACTCCGACGCCTGCGACTGGGACCGCCACATCGGCCACATCGCAATCGTCTGGGACATGCTCCTGCCGTACCTGCTCACAAACGGCCGCATCGGCGACGACGACTGCAACATCCGCGAGAGCGGCAACGGCATCCCCGACATCATCGATGAAGCCCAGAACGAGGTCGACTTCTGGCTGCGCCTCCGCGACACCAAGGGCGGCTACGCCGCCGGTCTGAACAACCCCTCCCGCAACCACACGACGCTCTACCAAGCCGCCGCCCGACCCTACTGCGCCTGGGCCAGTGCGGCCAACGCCGCCATGCTCGCCGAAGCCTTCCGCGTCGCCGGAAAACCCGAGCTGATGAAGAAGTACACCGCCGCCGCGGTTGAAGCCTGGACCACCGCCAACGAGGAAGACCTCGACCTCGCCTTCCACATTGGCAACGGCAAAACCCGCGGCCGAGACCTCAAAATGATTGCCGCCGCACACCTCTATAACGTCACCGGCGACCGAAAATGGGAGGACGCCATGGCAAAGGAATCCGTCGTCTCTTCCCCCACCTCCGACATCGACAACAAGGATTCCCACAACCAGTACTGGGGCGTGGCCGCGTACCTCCTGTGCGACAAGAACAAGGTCCAGCCGATCCATTACCCCGAACTGCTGGCGAACTTCCGCGCCGCCATCGCCGACAATGCCCGGCGGAAAAACGTCCAGCCGATGTCCGAGCGCCCCTCCCGCCGCGCAGCCGACGGCGCATATGGCTGGTTCCAAACCACCCAAGACATCCACGCCGCCCTCATCGCCCACGCCATCGCGCCAGATGGCCCGGAGAAAGACGCCCTCCTCCTCGCCCTCGTCTCCGAAGCCGACTACGGGCTGGGTCGCAACCCGATGAACATGGTGCAGATGACCGGCTTGGGCAGTCGCCACCCGGTGGACATCTACACCTCCGGTAAGAACGACGGCGTCCCCGGCGTCCACCCCGGCCACACGCCGTACATGAACGCGCGCGCCTGGGGCAAGGGCTTCATGGCCGACCCCCAGTGGTACGCCTCCCGCGGCTACCCAGACTGGAAACAATGGCCCCATGGCGAAGCCCTCTGGCAGGCCCGGTACTGCTTCAGCAACAACGAGTTCACCCCGCAACAGGCCATGCGCGGAAAGATGGCGCTGCTGGGGTACCTGTACGGGGTGAGGTAAGTCACTTCCGAATCGCCGGGCCCATTGCGGGGGGGCGCGGGGGGTGCAGTGGGGGCAGACGTCGGGATGTCGTCCCAGCGGAGTTCGACGTCGGCCACTTGTTTGATGTTGACACTCCGCCGTGCGATGTCGTCGTTGGGGCGGAGGATCACCAAGACGCGCTCGGGCCAACGCCCGCTCCAAGGGTCTTTGATCGGATCGGTACCGATCCAGCTGCGTGCGCGGGTGGAGGGTTCGGCTAAAATGCTTCCGATGCGGATCTCGGTTCCGTTGTGGACGATGTAGCTTGCCATCGCGAGGTCTGTCGGAACTGCGCTGAGGTTCATCTTGAGATCAATCATCAGTCCGCTTGGGGTTTGCCGGATTCGGAGTCGAGGCGCGCCCATCGCCGCTCGCAGTTCCGCGGCGAGTCCTGCCCGTTGGATGCGGAGGATGTTGTCGCGATCTGGGGGTAGAAGTTGGATGGGTACCAGCCGGGAGTTCTTCAGGGTAATGAACGGTTTGTTGCGTTGGTTGGGGAACTCCTTGATGGTGTTGCTCTCGAAGATGTCTGTTGTAAATTCGCCTTCGAGATCCACAGGTCAGACGGGCAGCCGGGAGAAGACTTCGCGGTCGGGGTTGGCGGTGAACTCGAGCCGGCCGTTGCCCGAAGCGAGGGGCGCGTAGATGTAGCCAAAGGACGAGCTTGCCTTTACGAACTACCCCCCAGCATCGCGGGCACGGAGAGCGACGCTCCATCTCCCAACCGGGCCACCGAACGACCCAAGCCGCCACGTGGGGTCGATCTGAGTCGGAAACGGGTCGCCGATGCGGTACTCATCTCGGACTTTGAACGTGAAGTTGACGCCAGTGGTGAGGTATCTGCGGAACCGGCCGTCGTCGAGCACGCCGGCGTTCCGGAGTTGTTCGACAAAGTCGCCCTGTTCGGTGAACCATGCGCGGCTGGGGTCGGCTTGCCATTGGAGGACTCGGTCGGCGGCGGCGAGGATCGCGGCTAGGTCGCCGGGCGCGGGGAATGGTGTCAAGGTGGGTGTTGCGGTGGTGGGGGGTATCGGGGGCGTCGCGCGGCGGCGAAACTCGGCCAGGGCAGAACCGCGCACCATCGGCGACTTCGACCCGAGTTCGGCCGCCAGCCAATTCGCCACCTTGTACGGGTTGAAGTCAACCTCTCGATAAAAGGCGACACCCCCCGCGGTCAGCACCGACAAGCACAGCAGCATTACTCCCACCGCCCCCGCCGCCCACCCGCGGCGTTTCTCCCGGTGTCCGATCCGCACGGCGCGGGGGTGGGTGACGTCGCTGCCGCATTCGGGGCACCGGATCGACGAATCCGGTTTGCCGGTGAGGTCGAAATCGCACTTTCGGCAGAGCGGTTGATCGTCGACGCGCCAGCCACGTAACGATCACACCAGCACGGCGCAAGCCGGAACGAGCAAGATCGCGGAGACAATCGTAAGGAGGTACACCATGGGTCGCCAGGGTCGGATCGTCAGGGGGATGGAGGCCGACCTGGGAGCCGCACTTGCCACCACGCCCAAGATCGTACACTTCCGTGGTGGAACCGTGCCAGCAGTTTCCAAACCTGTTCCGCCCCAATTCGACTCATGGATAGGTACAGTCAATGCCCGATAACATGGTCATGCGGAAGTTCTCCCTCGCATTTTGTCTTCTCGCCGCGGCTTGCCCGGTCGTCGCGCAGGTGGTTGACCCCACTGGCGTCGTCCGCCCGTCTAACAGCACCGCTCCGTCGTCCGCATCTTCAAATCCTTCCCCACCCGCCACACCGGCCAAGGCCCTCACCATTGACCTTTCCATCCCCCGTGCCAAGGGCGGGTTGCTCCAGACGGCCCTCGCCCGCGAGGGGTTCTCACCGGGGGTCATCGACGGCAAGGTCGGCGGGAAGACCACAGCCGCGATCCGCGCTTTCCAGGCGGTGCGTGGCTTGCCCGTCACCGGCACGGTCGACGCCGCCACCCATGACGCCCTCGACTTGGACGACGCAGATTCCCTCCTCGGCCGTTACAAGATCACCCCAGCCGACGTCGCCCTGATCACCGGCGAGATCCCCAAAGACTGGAACGAACGCGCCAAGCTCGCCGTTTGCGGATACGCGAACATCGAGGAGCTCGTCGCCGAGCGCGGCTGGTGTTCGGTCGAGCATGTGAAGTTCCTCAACCCCGGGGTGGACCTTTCCTCTCTCTCCGCCGGCGACACGGTGCTTCTCCCCACCGTCAAGCCGCGCCGCCTGCCCACGCTCGAGCGCGTCGAGATCGACCTCGGCGAAAAGCTCGTCAAGGGGTTCGACGGCGACGGGAAGCTCGTCCTCCTCCTGCACTGCTCGATCGCCCGCGAGGTCGAGAAGCGGCCGGTGGGGAGTCTGAGGGTCGAGGTCGTCGCGATCGACCCGGATTACACGTTCAACCCCGACAGCTGGCCGGAGGTGAAGAACGTCACACGCCGCCTGCGGATCGCCCCCGGCCCGCGAAACCCCGTGGGCATGGCTTGGGTCGGGCTTAACAAGCCCGGTTATGGAATGCACGGGACGCCCCGTCCGCAAGACATCGGTAAAACCGGTAGCCACGGCTGCTTCCGCCTAGCCAACTGGGACGCCGTCCGGCTCGCCAAGTCCGTACGGATCGGCACGGCCGTCGAAATCCGGGAGTAATCTCCGCTATATCGGATGTTTGAGAATAACAACCGTCTTTGTCTGTAATTTGCTTTTGCACGTCGCGGCGGTCGGACGTGGTGAATAATCCTCATCTTAGATTGATCAAGCCGGCGTCGGCATGGGAGAAGGTGCGCGTGAAGAAGTCGTTGATTTTTGTTTTCTTGCCAGTGGTCGCTGCGACCGTCGCGCGGGCCGACCTCTTCGATGCCCCATTTGGTTATTATTCCTCCACTAGCGGCCTGAGCGGCGCGGCCCTTAAGACGGCGCTGCATGACATCATCGATGGCCACACCATCGTCAGCTACAGCAACGCGCGGTACGCCCTGCAGATGACCGACCAGGATCCCGCCAACCGCGACCGGTTGATCCTGTTCTACGACAACACGCCGCTGAACCTGATCGGGTTGAGTTCCTCCGGGATCAGCGGCTGGGACGCCGGCGTTTCCTGGCAGCGCGAGCACACCTG
>JBBRUM010000282.1:0-5190 GCA_038247815.1 Tepidisphaerales bacterium
AACTACGGGTTCGGCGGATACGAGCTTAAACCGGGGTTCTTTCTCCGACTTATCGGACCCCTGCTCAAGCGTATGACGCTCAGAGGTGCCAGCCCTGCAATGCGCCTGTCCGGGGTCGAAGGAGGCACCTACGGCATCGAAGCTCTAGACTCCCGCGAAGGCCTCCGCCCGTTCGATTTCGCTGCACTCAGACTCGAAAAGCAGTGCACGGATACGCCGAATCCTCTGTTCGGAAAACTCACCCACGACGAGTGGAAACGGCTTCAGCTCCGCCACTTCGAGCTGCACCTGTCGTTCTTCAACCCCCGCGGTTGATATGCCCCCCAAGTTCCCCCCAAAAGCCTCCCAGTTCCCCCAAAACGCCGCCCAAGGATGCCGCACACCCACTCACCCCAACAACCGCGTCACCGCAACACCCCGAAAAAGGGAGCACAATAAAGGTAGAAATAGTTTGAACCCACCGGGTAATATATTACGTTAGCTGTGGCACTGGAGACTTCGAATGACTGTTTTGCGAAATGCGGCGCTCGGGATATTGGTAACGGTCTTGATAGCCGGGTGCACTCACACGGCTCCGGGCGGTTCAGTCGCCGGCGGCGGGGCGCGGGGGACGACCGAGGTCGGCGGCGACGATGTGGTGGGTGGGAAGTCGGCTGTCTTGGAAGTTCGCGGGCTGAGCTGCCCGCTGTGCGCGAGTAACATTGACAAGCAATTGCTTCAGGTCGATGGCGTCAGCGGTGTGGTCGTCAACATCGGCAAGGGAGAAGCCATCCTCGCCCTCGACGGCAGCGGCCGAACGACCCGAACCGCTCTCACCCGAGCCGTTCACAGGAGCGGATTCACTCTCGTCAGCATAAAAATTTTGGAGTAGTGAGAGGCACGGGTTTCCAAGCCCAGTGTTGTCGACGAGGGACTGGAAGCATTCGCCCCATCGCATGGGTTGAACGGTTTCCTCGAGACGCTTGGTTTCGACGTGGCCGTTGGCGTAGCGGAACTTGGTGTTCTTTTTCGCGCCAGTCGCGGGAGGCGCCGTGTATGCGGCCAACCCAGTCGAGGCGGGCGCGTGAATTGGCCATGCCGGTGGTGAAGTCGATGGGTTTGATGGGGGAGAGATCGGTGGCGGGGCGCAAGGGGGTGCGGTGTGGGCGGGTTTCGATTTTGGGGTTGGTAGCGCCGGGCTGGCCGATGTCGCCGATGCCGAAGGCGTTGACCGGGCGGTTGAATTTTGACGTCGGCTGACACTGAACCGCCAGGAGTCTTGTACGACGTTGGGAGCGTCGGTCGACTCGATGCCGAAGGATGAGATTCGAGGCGTTCTTCAAGCTGCCGGCACGGACGAACCGGAACGGGTTGAGCGTGTTTCGGAACTCGACGACGAACCTGCTGTCGGGAACCATGGCCAAGTGCGGGAGCGGTCGCGCAGGTGAGGTGCGACGGGGGGATGACGAGAGCGGTTGTAGTGCGGGAGAGAGCGGAGAGGCGGGGGCCGACTTGGCCGGATTCGAGCAGGTGGACGGTGGCGCGGGAGAGTACGGCGGCGGAGGCGAGTTACCGCTGGGAGTCAGGGACGGGTGAGGCGGGTTCGGAGCTTCGAGGAGGCGGCGTCGAGGGCGAGGGTGAGGGCGACGAGCAGGGCGAGGATCAAGCCGACGGTGTGGAGGTTGCCGTAGTCGAGGTGAAGTTTGAGTTCATAGCCAATTCCGCCGGCGCCGACGAGGCCGAGGATGCCGGCTGCCCGGACGTTGTATTCGAACATGAAAATGGAACTGGCGGCGAGGGTGGGGGTGGCGGGGGGAAGGATGGCGTAGCGGAGCTTCTGGAGGGGTGTGGCGTGCAGCTCCGAGAGGGCGGAGAGGGTGTTGGCGTCGGCGGATTCGAAGGCTTCGTAAAAGAACTTGGTGAGATAGCCGAGGGAGTAGGCCGCCAGCGCGATGATTCCAGCGACCGGACCCAGGCCGAGGGCTGCGACCATCAGCAGCGCCCAAACGATCGACGGTACGGCTCGCAGGACGTTAAGCAGGAAACGGGCCGGGAACCGAAGAACCGGCGGGGCGATGTTGCGGGCAGCCAAGGCCGAGAGCGGTAGCGAAAGCACGATGGCGACAGTCGTGCCCAAAAGGGACATGCGGAGGGTTTCCAGAAGCGACGACAGGATTTGCGACCAGGGCGCAGAGAGGATCTGGGCGGGGGTGGGGATCAGGCGGCGGGCGAAGTCGGCGAGATTGGGAAGCAAGTTCTGGGTTTGGCGGGGGGAGAGCTGGAGTGCGGAGACGGAGGAGAGGTAGGCGGCTGCGAGGAGCGCGAGGATGAGAAGGGATGAGGCGCGAAGTTTGAAGGAGGAGGGTGGGGGCGGTGGGGGTGGGACTTCGGCTGGGGGGGAAATGGGGACGGGAGAGGACTGGATTGATTGGGACTGGGTGAGATGGAGTGTGCGGTCGGCGAACTTCTGTGCAAGTTCGGGGTCGTGGAGGACGGTGACGAGAGTGAGGCCTTTGGAGAGGCGGAGGCGGTCGAGGAGGCCCATGACTTCGTGGGCGGTGCGGGAGTCGAGAGAGGCGACGGGTTCGTCGGCGAGGAGGATTTCGGGGTCGGACATGAGCGCGCGGGCGACGGCTACGCGCTGTTTCTGGCCGCCGGAGAGGCGGGAGACTTTGGTGTGGATCTTCTCCGCAAGGCCGACGCGTTCGAGCAGCGCCTTGGCGTGGGCGATGTCACCTGGCAGAAACCGCAGGCGGCGCTGGCGGGGGAGTGCGCCGTGGAGGACGTTGGTGAGCACGGTGGACTGTTGGACGAGGCGGAGGTCTTGGTGGATGGTGGCGATGTTCCCCTGTGTCGCCAGCGAGCCGGAGGATACGCGTAGTCGGCCGGAGATGAGCCCGAGGAGCGTGGTTTTGCCGCCGCCCGAGGGGCCAAGGATGGCAAGGTGTTCGCCCTTTTGCACGGTGAGATCGACGTTGGAAAGGGCGAGCGTGCCGTCGGCGTAACGGTAGGTGCCGCCGTGGATGGTGAGTGCGGCGGGACGGATGGCGGTGGTCGTGGGCATGGGGGGGAGAGCGGGGGTCGGGGGGGCGGCGGGATTAGCGGGTGAGGTTTTCCAGTGGGAGGGCGGACTTTTCGATGGCTCGGAGGGCGGGGGCGAGGTGGGATTTTTCGTCGACTTCGACGAAGCGGGTGGCGCCGTAGACGGAGGAGAGCAGGGCGGGGTTGTCGGTGGAGACCTTAAGGATCGCGGACTTGAGCTTGGTTTTGAACTCGGGGGACAACCCGTCGCGGGCGGCCAAGACGTGGGTGGGCACTCCGGGGGTGCGGGAGAGGACGCGGAGCTGCGCACGTTTTTCCGGGGCGAGGTACACGTCGGCGTTTTTGCCCTCGATTGTGTAGTCGGAAACGGCTGCGACGTCGGCCCGGTCTTGCAGGAGTTGTTCGAGGGCGGCGGTGTACGACCCGCCGAAGGCGACGGACTGGAAGATCTCGCGGGGGTCCTGGGCTCTGGCGACGAGGCCTTGGGTGACGAACCGGGCGAGCGGGAACACATAACCAGACGTCGAGGTGGGAGACGTGAAAACCATGCGAACACTCCCAGCCGAGGCGAGCAGGTCGTCATACGAGTTCAGCCGCGAGTCCTTGCGGACAACGAAAACCGAGTCGTAAGTGGTCTGATACTCTCCCGTGGTCGTCGACGGGCGCGACTCGGCCAGCAGGACCGAGGCGTTGCCGTCACGGCGGGCGAGGAGAAACGGAATGGCCGAGACGTAGGCGAGGTCTGCTTTCTTCGAGACGAGGGCCTGCACGGAGGCGGAGTAGTCGGTGGGGATTGAGGCCGTGACTCTGATCTTCAGCTCGGCTGAGAGCGCAGCCGAGAACTTGTCGGCGTCTTCGCGGACCTTGACCGGGTCCTTCTGTCGCTGAAAGACGATGACCAGCTCGGCGGGGTCGGGGATGGATTGGGTGGTGGGGGTCTGTGCCAGGTTGGCGAGCGTCAGGAGAGGGAGAATCAGGGCGGAGACACGGTTCATGGGGAAGGCCTTTGTTGAGATTGAGTCTCAACAATAGGGTGGAGTTGGGGAGATGCAAGGGGAGGCGGGGGGGTACAGTGGGGGCTATGGGACAGATTCGGATCGCGGTGGTGGGGGTGGGAAATTGTGCTTCGTCTTTGTTGCAGGGGGTGGCGTATTACGGGGAGAAGAGTTCGGGGGGTGCCTTGGGCGGGTTGATGGCGGACGTGGTCGGCGGGTATCGGGTGGGGGATATTCTGCCGGTGGTGGGCTTTGATGTGGACGCGCGGAAGGTGGGGCGGGGGATATCCGAGGCGGTGTTTGCACTGCCGAATTGCACGAAGGTGTTTTGTGACCGGCTGCCGGAAAGCTGGGGAGGTGTGCCGGTGGTTCGGGGGCCGGTGATGGACGGTGTGGCGGGGCATGTGCAGGAATGGCCGGAGGGGGAGCGAGTGGTGGTCGGGGCTGGGGAAGAGTTGGACCTACCGGGCGTGGTACGGGTGCTGCGGGAGCGGGGGGCGGAGGTGCTGGTGAACTACCTGCCAGTGGGGAGTCAGCGGGCGACGGAGTTTTACGCGGAGGCGTGCCTGCATGCCGGGGTGGCGCTGGTGAACTGCATTCCGGTGCTGATCGCCAGCGACGCGGGATGGGCCGGGAGGTTCGCGGCTGCGGGCTTACCGGTGGTGGGCGACGACATCAAGGCGCAGCTCGGCGCGACGATCGCTCACCGCACGCTGGTCCGGCTATTCGAGCGGCGGGGCGTGCGGATCACAGGGACGTATCAGCTCAACACCGGCGGCAACACCGACTTTCTCAACATGCTCGACCGAGACCGACTCGGCACGAAAAAGCGCAGCAAGACCGAAGCCGTCCAAAGTCAGTTGGACCAAAGACTCGCCGACGGGCAGATCCATGTCGGGCCCAGCGACTACGTACCGTTTTTGAAGGACAACAAGGTGTGTTTTCTGCGGATCGAGGGGGAGGGATTTGGTGGCGTGCCGATGCACATGGAGGTGCGACTGAGCGTGGAGGACTCGCCGAACTCGGCTGGGTGCGTCGTGGACGCGGTTCGGGCAGCCAAGGTGGCGCTGGACCGGAGGGAGGGCGGCGCGGTCGAGGCGGCGAGCGCCTGGCTGATGAAACACCCGCCGAGGCAGATGGCGGACGAGGAAGCGGAGCGGGCGTTTGGTGAGTG
>JBBRUM010000283.1:0-5183 GCA_038247815.1 Tepidisphaerales bacterium
CATCGGCGGTGTACCAGCTGCCGACGAGCGAGCGAACCGAGGCGAGCTCGGCTTGGTAGCCGCCGCCCGTCGAGCGGACGATGAGGTCGTTGTTGGTGAGGTCGACAAACCCGCCGGCGTTGACAATCAGACTGTCGACGCTGCCGACCGAGCCGGTGTTGGCTGCGAGACGGAGCGTACCGGAGACTTCCAGCGTCCCCTGCGAGAGCGCCAGGACCGGGCCGCCGCCCGCGCCGGGGTTGACCGTGAGGGTCGCGCCCGCCGAGACCGTCGTGCGACCCGAACCGATCACCGTCGACACCGACTTGCTGCCGGCCGTGATGGCCAAGCCGCCTTCGGAACCGATGCCCGTCGAGTTGTTGATGATCGACAGGCGGTTTACGCCCTGGGTGAAGGGGTCGACCGTGCCGCCAGCCGAGATCGAACCGGCGTTGATCGCCAGCGTGCCACCGGCGGGGACGGTGAACGTTCCGGCGTTGGCGTTGATCCGGATCGCCAAGCTGCCGGGCTTGGTGTTGACAGCACCCCACGTGTGATCGACGCGACCGGTCGGGTTGACGCCGGCGGTAGTGGTGAGGGCTTGGTTGAGCACGCTCATGTCGTCTTGGGCGATGACGGTGTCGGCGAGGAGGCCGATGTTGAACCGGGGGAGATCGAGCGGGGTGGAGATCGAGTCAGCCAGGTTTGCAAAGTTCTTTCCGCTCACCGCGTCGAGCAGCAACGCGTCGGCGAGGAAGTTGTATTCCTGAACCGTCGCGAGGGCGAAGGCTTTGCTGCCGGACTGGTCGACGTCTCGGATTTCGAACTTGAGGTTGTCGGCGGCGGCGGAGACGCCGAGGGCGCTCTCGATTCCGATGTTGACGGAGGTGGCCGCGGCGTTGACGAGAAGGGCGCCGGTGCGGACGCCGATTTCGCGGCGGAGGCGGGCCTGTTCGACCAAGTTGCCCGGGGCCACTTGGGCGGCGGTCTGGACGCCGGGGGTGGTCTCATCAACGTCGGCGGAGGCGGTGTCGACCGAGGCGCCGAAGATGAAGAACTCCGCGTCGTCACGCGAGACGGCGACGACGCGGTCGGCTTGCGAAGTGACGCCCGCGCCCAGGGCGGTTGCACTGGTTGCGGTGGTGAAGTTGTTGGTCGTGCCGAGTGCGGCGAGGAACGTCTGGCCGAAGTTGGCCGGGGTGGCGATCTTCGTGACCTGGCCGAGGGAGTTGACGGTGTAACGGGAGCCGACGGGCTTAACGACATCGTTCCCGGCTGCATCGACGACGACGACGTTGCCGTCGGAGTTGAGGTCGGTGAGCGGGACGAGCGTGGCGGTGCGGCGACCATTGCCGGCGATTAGCGCCGTGACGGCGGATGCGTTGAGGGCGTTGGTACCGGATGAGTTGTCGGCGACGGCTTGGCCGGAGTCGATGCCGGTGATGTCGGCGCTGAGGAAAGAGGTGGGATTGGCGAGTGCGCGGCCGAAGGCGTTTGCGTCGCCGAGGTCGCGGACGCCATCGCCGTCGAGGTCGCCGACGAGGAAGGTGCGGGCGTTGTAGTTGACTTCGAGCGTGCCGATGGGCGACGCGACGGAGGTGTTGTTGTTGATGTCGAACGAGCGGTAACGCTGGGTGGCGACGTTGCTGCCGTTGAACCCGGAGGCGGGGGCCCAGTTCAGCTGCGCCGCAAGCGGGCGGCTGGTGTTGCCGAGGGTGTCGTCGAAGAGTTGCTGGTTAAATCCCGAGGTGACCTCGGTCTGGGAGCTGCCGTCGAAGCCCTTTTCGACGCGCATCACGTTGGCGGGTATGAATCCGCCGATGATCAGCCCGTCCAGCGGGGTGAAGAGGTTGTTGGCCGGGAAACCTCCGCCGACCGACTGGGTGATGTTGTTGAGGAACTTCCGGGTGACGCCGACGCCAGTGCCGTCGTCGTCGACGTCGTTGAGGATGGTGCGGTTGGGGTTGGAAGATGCGTCGTTGGCTGCGGCGAGCGCCGAACCGCCGGTGCGACTTGCGCCGGTGGCGAGGGTGCCGGCGACGGTTACGGCCTGGGAGGCGGACCACAACTGGTAACGACCGTTGGCGACGTTCGAGCCGTTGGGCTGGGTGAACTCGGTGTTCGAGCCGAACTCGCCGGGGGCGAATTCCCACTGAATTCCGAGGACGCGCATCGGATCGTTGGAGCCCGCGCGGCCGCGGCTGCCGGTGTCGCCGGAAGAAAGGATGCCCAGAGACATGCGGCTGCTGAGCACGTTCGGGCGAATCCCGTTGCCCCCGGAGGTTTTGTCAGAGAACACGGCGATCGCGGAGGGGCGGTGTTCGTTGAGGCTGACGGCGCCGAATCGCGAGGTGACCCGGAGGAGGGGCGCCTGCTCGTCGCCGGCGTCGACCGTGGCCGTCTGGCCGTTGTCTGCCTGCGTGGAGAAGGTCGAGTTCCCGAAGTACACGCGGTCGCGCTCGCCGCCGGCCCAGGAGGGATCGACGTTGAGATTGTTTCCGCCTTGGTTGCGGGTTCCCGAGCCGATGTCGCGGGTGAGGTAGTTGAAGTTGGCCCCATTGGTCAGACGACCCCGAACCTGCAGCATCTTAAAATCGCCTTCCTTGATCGTCGCCAAACCCGAACCGGGGCTTGCGACCACGGCAAAAGGCACGATGGCGAGGGTTTCATTGCGAAGCCGCGTCGTACCGCCGCCGAGACCGCCCGACAATCCGCCGACGGGGGCGAGCTGTTGGAAGATCGGCTTCTTGCCCGACGTGGCGCTGGCTTCCGCGTTGCCGTACCCGGCGCCGAGCGGTGCCGTCGAGACCGTTCCGGTCCCCGTTTGGGCGAATGCCTGAACCGTGCGGACGTCAGACCACGCCACTTGTGGGTAGGACTTCACGCCCAGGGTGGTCTGGTAGTTTCCACCGAGAATGGGAACGGTGTTGAGGGTCACACCCGAACCGGCCGGCTGGAAGAACCCCGCTCCACGGGTCGGCGGGAGCGAGTTGGCCCGCACGCCATTGACGTAAAGCGGGTTGGTGTTCGACACCGTCACCGGGCTTGTGCCGGCGAGCTGGGCGTTGGCGAATGCAAGGTCGAGGATGCCGTTGATCGATCCAGTGTTGTGGTACGAATAGACCAGCCGGTCGCGGTTGAGCCCGGGCTGGTTGTTCTGGCCGCCGTCGCCGACCGCCACCGAGTCGAACCGGCCGAGCGCCTGGCCGTTGAGGTCGGGGGTGTAGGTCGTGCCGCCGATGGTCAACGCGGTTCCGCCGAGCAGGAGTGTGCCCAAATTCTGTTGAACTGGGGATACGCCTTCGTTGAGCGTGGAGGTGAACGCGGCCAGTGCCGTCGCACCGGTGGTGGAGACCAGAAACTCTCGGCCCGTTCCGCCTGGGCCGGTGCCGGAAACGCCGGCAAGGGCTGCGGGGATGGCGGACAATCCTGCGGTGGCGAACGCGAGCGCCCGGAGGGCGCGGGGTTGACGGTTCTTCATTTTCTCTTTCCTCCAAAGTAACCAATAAAGGGACTGATAAACCTTGCCGCTGGACTCGCCCCCGGTCGATCCACGGGACGAGCCGGACGGCTCCGACAAATGGATGCGGCGCCGGTTTCCCGACGCCGCATCTGATTATTCAACTACTGAAGGACGATGGACGGTTTGGCTTTGATGCTCCAGACCTTGTCGCCCCATTCGTATCCGCTGGCGTTGATCTGACCGGACTTGCTGCGGCCGAGCGTGTCTTCCAGGGTCTTGGTTTCAACGTGACCGTCGACATAGAGGAAGTTGGCGCGGGCGGTTGCTCCCTTGCCGTGGTTTCGGCCGACCCACCAGAGCAACGAGGTCGGGGTCTGGCTGAAGCTGACATTCGCCGGTGGGGGCTGGGCGACGAAGACCGGTACCGAAACACCCGGGCGCGATTCGACATAATTATTTGCCACGCCGATGGCCAGTGCGTTGACCGGGCGGTGGGTCTTGTAAACGCCGTTGCCGCCGCCGGACGAATCCGGATCTCCGGCGAAGGCGCCGTCCTCAAAGAAACGAAGGTCGCGGGCCATTTCGGTGGCGAGGATGGTCTGCGACGGTCGGCGGATTTCGCCGGCCTTGACGTAAACGTTGAACGCCCCCGGAAAGGTCGGCGCACGTTCCACGGCCGCATTGGTCTTGTTCCGGCCCATGATTACTTCGTTGACCGTGTACGCGATCCGGGGGGCCTGCTGGTCCCACTGCCTGGCCCCGACGTTGAAGGCGGGGTCGAAGTTCTGGCCGGGGATGCGAACTTCGGGATTGGTCGCGGGGTGGCCGCCGTCGTTTCCGAACGAGGGGCATACGAAAGCCTCGCCGCCCGTTCTTCCCACACCGTAAATGTAGCTTGACCAGTGGACGTATCCGAAGACAGGCTCGGCCGCCGTCCCGCCGCCGACGTCCGGGGCGCTGACGGCGTTGAACGTCCCCACTTGGTAGGTGTACGCCAGCGGAAACCCGCCCTTGTTCGAAGCGAGGTACAGCGCCAGTCCCTGCCCCACGGAACGAAGGTTGGCCGAGCACTTCAGCGCGTTGGCGCTCTCTCGGGCCTTGCTCAGCGACGGCAGGAGAATGCCGATCAGCAAAGCAATAATGCCGATGACGACGAGCAGCTCAACGAGGGTAAAGCCGCGGGGATTGAGGCGCCGGGATTGACGCATGTGTGTCTACTCCAATGCGAGTGAACGCCGATAAAAACGGCGTCCGCCGAGTCGACACCTAGAGCAACGTGGCGGTGCGAGGTCTCGCCACGAGGGTGTCTGTCAACTCAGCGGGCACAAACATAGGCCCGGCGTTTGTTTGTATGGCTAGCTCTCTATGAAGTAATGGAAAGAGTTGCGCTAGTGTTGTGTTTGGTAACTTCAAACACAAATCTTAACAATCCAATTTCCCCCACACATTCGTACTCCCCGTCATACCCGACATCTCACACATAAACACAATCTTCATTTTCGCCCCAGTTACAACCGCCCCGCTACACGAAATTGCGGCCGGTCCTTCAATCGCATCAGATCACCCCACACACGCATGAGTCTCACCGCGCCGTACGCCAGTGGAAGAAGCACTAGCAGAGAGATTCCCTCCGCCCAGCCAACGTATCCCGTTACAAAAGCGGCGTCGTGTACGATCAGCCACAGCAGCCCGGCGAGGATCAACTGCCTCCCGGCTTGCCGGCGACGCGTCCGCAGCGGCA
>JBBRUM010000284.1:0-5166 GCA_038247815.1 Tepidisphaerales bacterium
CAAGGTCCTGCCGAACCGCTCCCGCCAAACTCTCGTGCAACAAATCGCCATCAATGAGCGTGCCGTCCAAGCCGACAAACAGCGTGGGTGTGGGTTCGGCTTCTGTCGGTAGGGGCATGGAAAACTTGTCCTCTGAAAGTAAGCGGCACTGCGCTCTCAAAGGATAGCAAAATCAAGCTCTGCGTCACACTCCTAGTCACGCGCCGAAAATCCTGCACCTACAACTTCAGCGCTGCCGCCATCGCGGCTCCCATTCCTGCCGGGCTCTCAGCCACTGAAATCCCCGCGGCTTTGAGGTGGGCGATTTTCGCGTCGGCTGTGTCTTCGCCGCCGGAGATGATCGCGCCGGCGTGGCCCATGCGCTTGCCCGCCGGGGCGGTTCGGCCGGCGATGAACGCGGCGACGGGCTTTTTCACGCTCGTCTTGACGTATGCGGCGGCTTCGCTTTCGTCGCTGCCGCCGATTTCGCCGATGACGATGATCCCGTCCGTCTCGGGGTCGTCGTTGAACATTTTGAGCAACTCAATGTAATTCACGCCCTTCACCGGGTCGCCGCCGATACCGACGCACGTCGTCTGCCCGATCCCGCGACTCGAGCACTGCCACACGGCTTCGTAGGTCAGCGTGCCCGAACGGGAGATGATTCCCACCTTCTTGCCAGACTTGCTCTTGTTCGCCGGGGTATGGATATAGCCGGGCATGATCCCGATCTTGCAGCCGGCGCCGTTCTCGCCGGGGGTAATCACGCCCGGGCAGTTCGGGCCGATCAGCGTCGTGGCGGGATAGTCGCGAAGGAAGGCTTTAACTTTGATCATGTCCAGCACCGGGATGCCCTCGGTGATGGCGCAGATGACTTTTATGCCTGCGGCGGCAGCTTCCATGATCGCATCGGCTGCGAACGGGGGGGGCACGAAGATCATCGTCGCTTCGGCGCCGGTCGCCCGAACCGCTTGCTCGACGGTATCAAACACCGGCAAGCCGTTGGCGTCCTTCGAGCCGCCCTTGCCTGGGGTGGTTCCGCCCACCATTTTCGTCCCGTACTCCAGGCACCCCTTGGTGTGAAACGCACCGGCTGACCCGGTAATGCCCTGACAAATGACGCGCGTGCTGCTGTGGACGAGAATGCTCATGGTGGGACGGCAAGCTTAGGTCGTTTCCCCGCGCCCAGCAAACCGTCCTACGCTCGATCTTGCCCCAAATAAACGCCCGGGCCTGCATGGCAGGCCCGGGCGTTACTGTTTCTGTCCCGCACCACTCGAGATCTCTGCGATATCGCTTGTTAGCGAGCGGCCGACATCATGGCGGCTGGGGAAGCTGCGGCTGCGGGAGACCGCCCGGCGCCTTGATCAACAGGTAGCTGCGAAGGAAGTCGGTCCGGGCGACTTTGTCGCCGAAGCTGTCAAGATAGGCGATCTTGTTCACGTCAACCGAGAAGGTCCGTACCGAACCGTCTGCAAAGCCAGCGTTGCCTTTCTTGTTGTTGCTGTGGCGGAAACGAATCCCACCCAGCTGTCCAGTGACCACAACCGAGCCAGTAGCACTGTCGCGGTTCACCCACTTGCGCCCAAACGCGAATTGATCGTCGAGGTCGGCGTGCGGGAAGCTGATGCCTTGATCGAGGCGTTCGTAGGGCTGGGTCAACGGGAAATCCTGTTTCCCGCGGTACCGAAGGTACGCAAATCGCGGTTCCCACATCCGACCGCTGTCAATGTCCGTGACGAACGGACCACCGGCGAGGTTGGTGAAGAGGCGCCCTCCCGGCAGGTTCGAGGTAACAAAAGTATCCCAAACAACGGCAGTGTCCGAGTTCATCTGGCCCAGTCGTGCCCCGCCGATGGATGTCTCGGTCCCACCTTGAGTCGTGGGCGTAAAGGAACCCAGGAACATCCGGTAATTCTGGGGGTTCGCGCTCGGGCTGATCTCGAACGACGCGTTGGGCATGACGACTTGGTTAAAGCCGTACGTGTTCAACGTGCCCATGAACGTCGCGTCATTTCTCACTTCAGCACAAACAAACGAAGCGTTCAGTACGACATTGGCCGTGCTTGCCGATGCGGGATATGTCCCGCCGGTCGAAGCTTTCGTCTGCATGTCGTTGACGATCTTGCTCCAAGAGAACGCCGGCGCCCATGGCTGGCCGTTGACCGTTCCGAAAAACGTCCCCCCTTGGGCGGCCGGAGCCGGTGCGCCCGTGGGAAGACGCGTGGTGGCGTTGACCGCCAATCGCTGCCAGTGGAATCCGAAAGGCATCGTGCCTCGGTTCTCCGCTGCGTACGACAGCAGGCCCTGCATGTGCGAGCGGAGCGTCGCAGCGCATGCGACTGTGTTTGCTTCGCCCCTGACCCGGCCGAGCACCGGGAGCAAAATACCAATTAGCACAGCAATAATCCCTATAACCACCAACAGCTCCACCAAAGTGAAGCCCCATTTCATTCTTCGAATCACATGAACCTCCGTCGGAAGACCCCTGAACCGTTGTCGGAGCAGGAAAGGAAAAGAGATGTGCGTGAGTGTTGCGTGTGCTTCCGGATTGTTTAAACTTAATGAGCGCGGTCGATTTAAGGTATACCGAACTCGCGGAATCTTCAAATGAAAAACATCCATTTCATCAACTTTGTCGGTTAATCTTTACCGGCCACCTAAACCTTGGCCTGCACCCTCTTGCAGGCTCCGTCGCCGTGAGAACCACTCCGCCGATGGAGCTACCATTCCGGTTGTCCAGCTCCGCTCAACAGAAAGAGGTCTTCAGATGATGTCCTTCAAGCTTCTGTCTATTGCGGCACTCGCCGCGATTTCTCTCGCCGTCTCGGCCCCGCACGCCGGTGCTCAAGCCGCACAGGGTGGAGGGATCATCAAAGTTACGGTCGTCGACGGTAAGGGCACGCCCATTGAAGCAATCAAGGTGCAACTTCGCCGCTCGCCTCGCGAAATCGCCGGCGGAAATGAACCGCCGGCAGCGGTACCGAACTCGTCCTCGCCCGGCACCCTGAACCTCCAAAGCCCCGGTATCCTTATCACCACAAAGGAGACCGATAAAGAGGGCAAGGTCGAGTTCACTGCCGT
The DNA here is from genome assembly GCA_038247815.1 of Tepidisphaerales bacterium. GTDB lineage: Bacteria > Planctomycetota > Phycisphaerae > Tepidisphaerales > Tepidisphaeraceae > JBBRUM01. The sequence goes on from JBBRUM010000284.1 coordinate 3,064, forward strand.
TCGGCCGGGGTCCTACCGCGTTGCCGCGGGTAACCCCAACATCGGCCGGGGTTTCTCCCCCGTTCGAGTCGAAGCCAGCAAGACCCATGACGTCAAGCTCGAAGTGAAGAAGGACAACTAAGTCCCCCCGCTTCGACCGCCAGTGGTCCGTCGCCAGTCGAGGTTCTGCTTCGACTGTTCGGCGTGCGAGTGCGTTTGCTCGTCGACTGACGGCCTTGTGGTGCTCAGGGAGACCAGAGTGGACTGGCGTTAGACGTCAAACCTGATCCCCTGCGCGAGTGGCAATGTCTTGCCGTAGTTGATCGTGTTGGTGGTCCGTCGCATGTAGTTTTTCCACGCGTCCGAGCCGGACTCTCTGCCGCCGCCGGTGGCTTTCTCGCCACCGAAGGCGCCGCCGATTTCGGCGCCGCTGGTTCCGATGTTGATGTTGGCGATACCGCAGTCGCTCCCGCCGGGGGAGAGGAACAGCTCGGCTTCGCGGACGTCGCCGGTGAAGATGGCGCTGCTGAGGCCTTGGGGCACGTTGTTGTGCGCGGCGATGGCGTCGTCGAGCTCGCGGTAGGTCATGACATATAGCAGCGGGGCGAAGGTCTCGTGATGCGTCACCGCCGCGCCGGCTGGCACTTCCACGACGACCGGTTTGACGTACACCCCGCCCGCGATGCCGGCTGCCCTTCCGCCGCCGAAGAGCACCTTGCCGCCCTGCCCGACCGCTTCCTTCACCGCGGCTTCCATCGCGGTGGCGGCGGCTTCATCGATCAGCGGGCCGACGAGCACGCCTTCCTCGCGTGGATCGCCAATGGTTAGCGTGGCGTAAACCTTCTCGAGTCGGCCGAGCAGCTCGGCCTTGCGCGACTCGTGAACGATGAGGCGGCGGAGCGACGTGCACCGCTGCCCGGCTGTCCCGACGGCTGAGAACGCGATGGCCCGGAGCGCCATTTCGAGGTCCGCGGTGGGCGTGACGATCATGGCGTTGTTCCCGCCGAGCTCGAGTAGCGACCGCCCGAGCCTTTTCCCGACGACCTCGGCCACGCGTGCGCCCATCCGCGTGCTTCCCGTCGCCGACAGGAGGGCAACGCGGGCGTCGGCTGACAGCGCTTCTCCGACGTCCGCCCCGCCGATCACCACGCTGGACAGCGCCAGCCCGCGACTGGCGTCGAACTCGTCGATGGCCCGCTGGGTTACGGCGTGCGCGGCGAGCGCGCACAGCGGCGTTTTTTCGCTGGGCTTCCACACGACCGTGTCGCCGCAGATCAGCGCCAGCATCGCGTTCCACGCCCACACCGCCATCGGGAAGTTAAACGCCGAAATCACACCGACCACACCGATCGGGTGCCACTGTTCCATCATCCGGTGGCTAGGCCGCTCGCTGGCGATGGTCAGCCCGTGCAACTGCCGCGACAAGCCGACGGCGAAGTCGCACATGTCGATCCACTCCTGCACCTCGCCGAGGGCCTCCTGGGTGATCTTGCCGGCTTCGAGGGTGATCACTTCTGCCAGCGGGGCTTTGTTCTCCCGCACGATGTTACCGATCCGGCGGACCAGCTCACCGCGCACCGGCGCCGGCAGGAGCCGCCACTTCAGTTGCGCCCCGTACGCCGCGCCGACCGCGTCACCCACCACGGAGACCCCCGCCATGGGGAACTTCGCCAGCTCGACCCCGTCGATCGGACTTCGCACCTTCAGCTCCGCCCCCGTGCCGGGAGAGGCGTTAGCGCCGATCACCACAGCCGACGAACCCTCCAAACCCAAACCGCGCGGAAGCTGATGTGCCATAGGACGTGAGTGTACCCCCGCCGCCGCACGCCCGACGGCTGTTTACGCTATTGTCCCGAGGCCGTGCCCCTCCCCGCCCTGCTCCTATCCATCATCACCGACGTTCTGGCACCCATCTTGCTAATGGTCGGCATTGGCGCGTTGATCCGCCACAAGTTCAAGCTCGATCTCGCCACCCTCGCCAAGCTCAACCTGTAAGTATTCGGCCCGGCGTTTGTCTTCGACAACGTTGCCAACTCGACCTTGGCATGGTCCGCCATGGGCGGGGTCGTTCTTGTCACCGCGGTGCGGGTGGCGCTGCTCGGCGGCGTCGTCTTACGCCATCGG
>JBBRUM010000285.1:0-5158 GCA_038247815.1 Tepidisphaerales bacterium
GGGGGCCTGTTGTCACTTCGGACCAGTTGCCGCACGCCCCTTGCTGACGTGGGGGGTTAACAAGACCGGAAGAGGGGGGGGGCCGGCGGGGGGGCCGCCGCCCCCCCCCCCCCCCCCCCCCGGGGGGGGCCGGGCCCCCCCGCGCGGCGGCCGCGGGGGGGGGGGTGCTGGCGGCGGCGCTGTTTGCGTTTGATCCGGCGGTGTTGGGGCATGGGCCGCTGGTGAAGAATGATGTGTCGTTGTCGTTGTCGTTTGCGGTGGTGGCGGTGGGGCTGGTGATGGTGGGCAAGCGGGTGACGTGGGGCGGGGTGGCGGTGTTGGCGTTGGGTGCGGGGGTGGGGGTGGCGACGAAGTTTTCGGGTTTGCTGTTCGGGCCGTTTGTGGTGGGGCTATTGCTGGTGCGGGCGTGGTTGCCGTGGACGTGGGAGGTGGCGGGGAGGGAACTGGGGTCGCGTGGGGGGCGGCTAGCGGTTGCGGTGGGGATTTCGGCGGTGTGCCTTGCGGCAGGTGTGGGGATGTTGTGGGCGGTGTACGGGTTTAGGTATTCGTACTCGCCAGACCCCGGTGCGAGGGTGGACCTGACGCCCGAGGTGATGATGGTGAAGACCCACATTGTCCGGTCGGCCCTGCCGACAACCCCGCCCGCGCCCGCGATCATCGACGCGACGCCCACGCCGGGTGTGGTGCGACTGGCCGAGTGGATCAACGCGAAAGGCTTGCTGCCGGAGACTTGGGCGAAGGGGTTTATCTACACATATGGCACGACGTTGCTGCGGTCGTCGTTTCTGATGGGGGAAATCTCGGAGCTGGGGTGGTGGTACTACTTCCCGGCGGTGCTGTTGTTCAAGATGCCGTTGGGAACACTGGCGCTGATGGCGACGGCCGGGGTGGTCGGTGCGGCGGCGGTGGTGCGGTTTCGCCGTGTGGCGGTCGGGGGCGGGCGGGATTGGGCGGGGGCGTGGCCGTATCTCGCGACGGGGATGCTGGCGGGGGCGTACATGCTGGTGACGATGTCGGGGAGCATGAACCTGGGGATTCGGCACTTACTGCCGATCTTGCCGTTGGTGTTCGCGCTGGTGGCGGCGGGGCTGGCGGGGAGGCTGATGGGCCCGGGACGGGGTTCGGTGCTGCTTCGCGTGTGGGTGGGGGTGGCGCTCGCGGGGTTGGCGGCGGAGTCGGTGGCGTCGCACAACAGGTACATCGCGTTTTTCAATGTACCGTCGCGAATCTACGGTCCGGAGAAGCTGCTGGCCGACTCGAACCTTGACTGGGGGCAGGACCTGCCGGCGCTGGCTGACTGGCAGACGAGGAACCCGGAGGTCACGCTGACGCTGGTGTACTTCGGCCTTGGCACGCCGGAGAGTCACGGTATTCGCTATAAACCTCTGAAGGGTGAGCCGTTTTCCTGGGCGCCGTCGTCGCCCAACCCCGGACCCGCACGGGAAGTCGTCGCCCTGAGCGCTACTTGGCTGCAAGAGGTATATATGACGCCCGGCTCGCGGGGGATCTTCTCGCTGTTCCGCCAGCTGCGGCCCGCCGAAGTGCTCAACGGCACGATCTTCCTTTACAACTGGCCACCCAGCCGCGACGACGTGCTCGACAATCCGATGCGGCTCTACTGGCGCACGGGAGATCAAATCGAGGAAGTGCCCATGCGGTCGGCCTTGCCGCCGAGGTAGGGGGGGATCAATCCACGTCGTCCGGCGACTCCTGCAGGCGATACCCGACGCCGCGCACGGTGTGCACCAACCACGCCGCCGGCCCGAGCTTCTTTCGTATCGCGGTCACGTGGACATCAATCGCCCGGTCGGTGACGAACACATCCGCGCCCATGGCTTTGTCCATGAGCTGGTCGCGGGTGAGCACGCGGCCCCGGGCCGAAGCCAGGGCGGTGAGGAGCTTGAACTCGGTGAGCGTGAGCTTAACGACCTCGCCGTTGACGGAGATTTCGTGCTTCGACGAGTCGATCGAGAGCGGGCCGGCGCGGAGTGTGCTGCTCTCGGACGAGCCTTGCTGTTGTTCTGCGCGGCGGAGCACGTTGTTGAGTCGGGCGAGCAGGATCTTCATGCTGAAGGGCTTGGCGACGTAGTCGTCGGCCCCGAGGGTTAGGCCGACGACTACGTCGGTCTCCTCGCCCTTGGCGGTGAGCATGACGATGGGGATGTGACTTGTGGCGGGGTCGGCTTTGAGGCGGCGGGCGACCTCCGTGCCTTCCAAGCCCGGAAGCATCAGGTCCAGTAGCACCAGGTCGGGCTTGTTCTGGCGGGCGAGCTCGAGCGCCTCGGTGCCCGAGGAAGCCGTAAGCACCTGATAGCCCGACCGCTGCAGGTTGTACGACACGAGCTCGACGAGGTCCTTCTCGTCGTCGACAACGAGAACGGTCTTCCGCTTATTCACCGGCGGAGTCGCACGAGTGGGGTCGGTTACGCGGCTCATGTCGGTCCTCGGCGTTTGGGTGGTCAGCATGGCGTCCTGGGGTGGGGGTGCACCGAACTGTTCGGACGTGTCCCGACGGTGTGTCGGTGGTGCCTTCTCGGGAGATTACGGGCATGCGACCGGGCCCGGTCAAGCCGTTAACGCAGCCTTAACCGTAAGTCGGACTGTAACAATTCGACGGTCTGTGAGACATAGGATAGCCGGATGAAGATCTACACCAAAACCGGTGATGACGGTACGACGGGCCTGATCGGGGGTCAGCGGGTCAGCAAGGACCACGGGCGGATCGACGCCTATGGCACGGTCGATGAGCTCAATGCGGCGCTGGGACTGGCCGTGGTGGTTGCCCGAAGTGGAGGGGCGACGACCGCCGAGTTGGCTGGGTTGCTAACCACCGTGCAAAACGAGCTTTTCGCCGTCGGTTCCTGGCTGGCCACCCCGCCGGGATCGCCCTACGCGGCCAGTCTCCCCCCGGTCAGGCGGGAGTGGGCCGAAAGGCTGGAATCCGAGATCGATTCCTCCACCCAGCAAATGGAAAAGCTCACCCAGTTCATCCTGCCCGGGGGCACGGAACTGGCCGCACGCCTGCACCTCGCGCGGACCGTCGCCCGGCGGGCCGAACGTGGTGTGGTGACGCTGATGCGCGTCGAGCCCCTCGAGGAGGAGCGAATGCTGCTGATTTTGACATACCTCAACCGTCTGAGCGACTGGCTGTTCGTTCACTCGAGACTGGCCAACCACCTGACGGGTGTGGGGGACGTCGTGTGGGTCAAGAATTGACAATGTTTGCATTGGATTAGTATTCGTTTAACAAAAGCTAACCTGATGCTGACATAGGTTTAACGGTTTCGGGGTTAACCATGCGCTAGGTTTCCGTTCTCCCGGGGAGTCCGGGAGTTTCAGGAGCCATTGCGCATGAGCAACAACGGTAGAAATCGCGGGTTTACGCTGGTCGAGTTGTTGGTCGTGATCGGGATCATCGCGGTGCTCATCGGGATCCTCCTGCCGTCGCTGAACAAAGCGCGGGCGCAGGCGCAGATGACGCAGTGCATGAGCAACATGCGGCAGTGGGGCGTGGCACTGACGATGTACGTCAACGCCAACAAGGGGTCGATTCCCAACGACGGCCCGGACACCCCGATTTGGAACGACCCGTCGATGTGGTTCAACGTCCTGCCGCAGTTTATCAACCAGAAGGGCTACGACGAGCTTCAGCGGACGAGCAACTGGCGGGTCGGAGCGACCGGCTGGGCGCCGACGGGCGCGACGACGTCGCTGCCGCGACTGGGCGATTCGTCAATGTTTGTCTGTCCGACGGCTGTGGCGATCAGGGGCATCCCTGGCGACATCAGCGACGACGGGCACTTCCTGACGGCCGGGGCGACGATCAACAACCCCAACGCGGCGCGGTTTGGCATCGAACCGCCGCCGGCTGGCATGCCGAACAATCGGGCGATGATCATGAGCTATGTGTTCAATTCGAAACTGGGAACCAGCGCGAAAAGCCGTCTGCTGCCATGGGGTATCGACGCGCCGCAGATCAAGGTGACCCAGCTCAAGTCTTCCACGTCGATCGTATTCCTCACGGAAATGCGCCACGCGGTCGGCGAAATCCCCAAGGGGATGGACGCCTTCTATCAGTCGCAGGGCGGCCAAGCCAATCGCCTCTCGACGCGGAGCCTCACCCGCGTCAAAGGTGACTGGCAGCGATTGACCGGGCGTCATCGCAACGGCGGGAATCTACTGTTCGTCGACGGCCACGTTGAGTGGTTTGCCATGAAAGACGTGCTCACCGTTGCCGTTGCCGGTGTGAACGACTGGAATCGACCGGGCAGGACGATCTGGAACCCGTTCGGTCCGGCGGGGCGATAAAACCAATACGAAATCGAGCATCAGAAACCCGGGCCAATTGGCCCGGGTTTTCTTTTTCTGTCTGTCACTCTCCTGTGCGGTTGTAGCCGGGGCCGAGGACCGGAGTAGGTGTTTGCCGAGTTCGTGCGACGGTGAGTCGGCCTGACAAACGTGGTGGGGGGACGCCGGTTTGATCCGGAGGGCGGGATGCGGCTATATTCGCCTAGGCGAATATGATAACTGCGACCGCTCCGAGTATTGACGTGGTTTTCCGGGCGTTCTCGGATCGTACTCGGCTGCGCTTGTTGAGTTTGCTCAGGGGAACGGGGGGAACCGAGGTGTGTGTGTGTGACTTGGTGCGTGTGTTGGGGTTGCCGCAGGCGCGGGTGTCGCGGCACTTGGCGTACCTGCGGAGGGCGGGTCTGGTGACGGTTCGGCGGGATGGGGCGTGGCGGTACTACGCATTGGCCGAAGCCGGAACTCCGTTTCACCGCAAGCTCATCGAGTGTCTCTCTTGCTGTTTTTCCGAGGTGCCCGAGCTGCGGAGCGACGCCAAGGCGCTCGGGACGGCGCGGTGTTGCTGACCGTTTTTTTGGTTTTGAATATTCGGATGCGCGAATACGAGGTGTGAGATGGCAAAGTTGAAGGTGATGTTCCTGTGCACGGGCAATTCCTGTCGAAGCCAAATGGCCGAGGGGTGGGCGCGGGCGCTCAAGGGGGAGGTGATCGAGGCGTACTCGGCTGGGATTACTCCGCACGGAATGAACGGGCGGGCGGTGGCGGTGATGCGTGAAGCCGGTGTGGACCTCGCGTCCCACCGGAGCAAGCACGCGGACGAGCTGCGGGATGTGAAGTTCGACTATGTGGTGAC
>JBBRUM010000286.1:0-5123 GCA_038247815.1 Tepidisphaerales bacterium
CCCACCGCAACCTCTCCATCTGCAACACCACCACCCCGCCCGCCCCCAATAGCCCCACCACCACCGCCACCACACCCTCGTTCTCTCCCCCCCACCGCAGCGCCGCCGCCACCCCCGCCCCGATCGCCACCAGCCAAGCCCCCGTCGACCGCTTATACCACCGCACCGGCTGACGCTGCTGGTGCCTGATCGCCGCAACAAACCCCACCGCCAGCAGCGGCGTCACACCCGCCAGCAGCGGAATCGCGTAGTGCTTGTGCTTATCCGCCACCAACGACAACAGCAACATCCCCCCCACCACCCACGCCCCGGTGAACTTCAGCAGCGGTCCCTGCCCCTCCCGTCTCCCTCTCCTCATTAACTCCCACACACTCACCGGCGTTACCAACATCCACGGCAGCAGCAACATCGGCACGTTCCACAGGTAAAACCACCACGGCTCGGCCCCCTGTATCCCCGTGGTCGCCCGCCCGGAAAGCTCCTTCACCCAGAACGGCAAAATCTCCGGGTCAGCCAGGTACGCCCCCACCGGCCACAGCGCCGCCACCGCCACAAATACCGCCACCCGCCCGGGATGCGCCAACCACCACAGCACCTCCCGCGAACGCATCACCCCCGCAAACGCCACCGCCCCCACATACATCACCCCCGGCCCCACCGGCCCCTTCATCGCCATCGCCATCCCCGCCAGCACCGCAAACGCCCACCCGAGCAACGCCCGCCTCCTACCCACCACTCCCCCCACCCAAGCATATCCCACGCACAGCATCCCCCCCGTCACTATCGCCCCCAGCGGCATGTCCACCTCCGCAAGCCGCGCCTGCATCAGCGTATAATAAACCGTCGCCTGCATCAGCCCCGACACCACCCCCACCGTGTAACCAAACAACCTCGCCCCCCACATCCCCACCATCACCACCATCGCCCCCCCCGCCACCACAGCCGGCAACCGCGCCGCCCACTCCCGCTCCCCGAACACCGCAAAGCTGCCCGCGATCATCCAGCTCATTGCCGGCGGCTTCTGGTACCTCGGTTCCCCCGCGAACTGTTGCACCATCCACCGCCGAGCCGTCGGCACGCCACTCGAAGCGTCGAGCATCTCCCGCGCCGGCTGGGCCGCAAACACCTCGTGTCGCGTCAGCGCCCTCTCCCGCCCCAGCCCCACCGCCATCAGCGTCGCGTAAAACACCACCAGCAGCACCACCGCCCCCACCCCCAGCGACGTACGCTCCTCCACCCTGCCCCACGGCAACTCAACCTCGCGCCGACTTGGCCAACGCTCGGCATCTCTCACGGCGCTCCCAACCGCAAATCCGCCCACACCAGCGGATGGTCGCTCGCCCCGATGTTCACCATCCCCGCCCCCACCGGCACCATCCCCTTGGCAAAAATCAAATCAATCCGCCGCGCATCGCCCGCCCCAGCCGACGCCGCCCCCGCAAAACCCGCCTCGCCAAACCCCGCCTCGCCAAATTCCGCCGTCGCATCCACCGTCCCCCACTTCTCCACCAGCTCCCGAAACACCGGATGGTCCCGTGTCACATTCATGTCCCCCATCAGCACCGCCGGTGCCTCCAAACTCGCAAACACCGCCGCCACAAACCGCAACTGCGCCGCTTGATCCACCCGCCGATCAATGTGCGTCACCATCACATTCACCACCCTCCCCCCGAAGCGCACCCGGGCCAACGTCGCATTCCGCTGCCCACGCTCCTGCGTCTGCGGCAACGGTAATCTCACCACGCTCTCCACCGGAACCGCCGTCAGCAGTGCATTCCCAAAATCGTCGTGCCACCACCGACGCTCCGAAGCGCTAAACCCAGCCGCCATCCCCACGCCCTCCGCGATCGGCTCGACCTGCGACCGCACCCCGCCCAACACCATCCCCCGTACCTCCTGCAACCCCACCACATCCGCCCCCCCCACCTCCCGAATCGCCCGAACCGTCCTGTTCAGGTCCTTCACCCCGTCCACCCCCGTCCCGGATGCGATGTTGAACGTCGCCACCCGCATCACATCTCTCTCCCGCCCACCCCGCGTCGTCGGCCCAGCCGCCCCCGACACCGCCAGCACCGCCGCCCCCGTGTTCTCCCGTCGCACCCCGTCATACACCACCACCCCCGCCACTCCCAACACCACCACCCCCAGCCAAGTCGCGTGCACCCGCCACCGCCCCTTCCCTTCCCGCCGACCACCTTGTTCACCCAGCGCTTCGCTCACCACCGCAGGGTATCCCGCCCGTTCCCATCACTCCAGCCGCAACCCTCATGGCACCCTCACGTCCCCCGGCGTACCATTCCGGCGCCCATGAACATTCTCCCACCCGCCCGCCTTCTCCAACTAGCCGTTTCCCTGACGGCCGCATCGCTGCTTCTCCCCATTTCCGGCTGCAACTGGTTCCGCGGACCGCCGGACCCCGTCACCCTCCAGCCGTCGGCGTTCCAACAGTCCTCACTCGTCACCGCCGTCTCCGACCCCGCCACCTCCGACGCCCCTTCCAACCAACCCGCTAACGCCCCCGCCCTCTCCGACACCCCCAACCCTCTCGCCCCCCCGCGCCTCTCGTCCGCCGCCCCCGGCACGCTCCTCTCATCACAAGTCCGCGAAGTTCCCCCCACACCCACCGCCCCCCGAGCTCCCTTCACTCCCGACGCCCCCGCGGCGCCCATCCCCATGGCCGGAACTTACATGACCATCGGCGGCGTCCTCGCCGAGGTCAACGGCGTACCCATCTTCGCCGCCCGCGTCATGAAAGAACTCGAACCCGCCCTTTCCGCCCGCGCACGCGAACTCGAACCCCGACCCTTTGAAGCCGAAGCACGCGGACTCATCGACCGCACCCTCAACGAATTCATCTCAGAAGAACTCGAATACGCCTCCGCCCAACGCAACCTCGGAGCCGACGACCGTAAACTCGCCGACGCCCTCACCACCGACTTCCGCCAACGCCTCATCCTCGACGCCGGCGGCTCGCTCGAAAACGCCAAACGCATCGCCCTCGAATCCGGCGAAGACTTCGAGAAAATGATCGACCGTGAAAACCGCCGCTTCCTCATCCGTATCTACTACGAAAAAAAGGTCCGACCCCGCGTTTCCAACGCCACCACCGGCGACATGCGCCGCTTTTACAGGGAAAACATCGACAAGGTCTTCACCGAGCAAACCTCCGCCACCTTCCGCCTCATCCGTGTCGACCCCGCCCGCCACGGCGGCAAGCAGCCCGCCCTCGACCGCATCACCGGCTTGCGCGACCGCGCCGCCAACGGCGAAGACTTCCTCACCCTCGCCACCACCGCCAACGACGACAACGGACTCGCCCGCCGAGGCGGAAACGTCGGCAAAATCGACCGCGGCTCCTTCGCCTTGGAAAAAGTCGAGCAAGCCGTCTTCCGCACCGAGCCCGGCCAGATCACCGAAATCGTCGAAGACCGCGGCGGATTCTTCATCGCCAAGGTAGAAGCACTCAAGCTCGGAACCGTCCGCCCCTTCGAGGACCCCGCCGTCCAACGAGACATCCGCGAAAAACTCTTCGCCGCCGAAATCGGCCGCATGCGACTCCAAGCCCGCGAGGAACTCGCCAAAGGAGCCACCATCCGCCGCGACCCCCAAATGCTCCAAACCGCACTCGAAATGGCCGCCCAACGATACCCACTCTGGCGAAATCAGGGCTAGCTTCTAACCCCCCCGCCCCCCCATCGACTCCCGCAACTCACCAGCGCAAACTTCGCTTCGCCAGTCTGGATCACCCCGTCACCCGGAAACTCCACCTCCAAGACCAGTTAGAACGGCAGCGCCATCACGACCGCAAACGCGCAATCGTGCATCCGCTGCCGACGCCCCCCGCCGTCATCGCCTGACCCAACAAAAACCCCGCCACCAAAATGCTCCCCACCAGCGCCCCATGCACCGTCGTCCAAACGTGCGTCCCAGCCGCCGCAATCCGACTCGACAACACATCAAACATCTCATTCATCGCCCCCACCAAGATCACCGCCGCGCCCCGTCCCGGCTCCGTCCGAACCGCATTGATCACCTTCCCGCACATCTCACCCTGAATCATCGCCGACTCCCCCGCCTACGCCATGAATCGCTCCCTATCCCCCATCACCTCGAACTGCGCGATCCGACCGTCCACACACCTTCGCAGGTCCCCCCGGATCGCCTCCGCCCCCGCAGCATCGAGCAGGTCCAGCCGCATCCACGCCGTCCCGATCGCGTTCGCCTCCCGGCTTATCAGTCCGCGCCGAATGTCGAACCGCCCCGCCGCCGACGTGAACGTAAACACATACAACACGCCCACCAGCGCCAATATCGCCCCCACAATCGCCCCCTCCCCCGCCCGCGAATCCCCGCCCGACCTCACCCGCACCACGTGCCACGTTTCCATCAAAACCACAATCAGCGCAAACAACGCCACAGTCACCATCTCACACGCCAGCCCCGTCGACCGTCGCTCGTTCCCGCGGGGAACTCCCCCCCGCAACCGCCACGCCTATAAACTCGCCCCGCCGATCGCATCAACAATTCTCGCCGCAAGCTCCACCGCCGCCGTCCCGTCCTCAGCCGACACCACCGGCCTGCCCCCCGTCCGCACCGCCTCAAAGAACGACTCCAACTGCGCCCGGAGCGGCTCGATGTCGTCAATTTTCAGCTCCTCCACCTGCACCAGGTCGGTGTAGTTCAACTGGCTGAGGTCCTCGATCTCGCCCGAGCGGATCTTCGTCACCGCCTCGCGGATCGCCCCAAGGTTCTCGCCCCGCCGCGCCACGATCCCGTACTTCTTCTGGTAGTCCAAACTCACATACGCGTCCGGCGAAAACACACGCAACTTCCTCTCCGTCTTCATCGCCAGCCGAGACGCCGTCAGATTCGCCACACACCCCCCCCCCATCGCCCCACCGCCCACCCCCGTCTCCCCAAACTTCACCCGCGCGTTGCAAACATCCTCCACATCCCCGATCACGCTCACCCCCACCGCCTCCAAGAACGACTCCAACTGCGCCCGCAGCGGCTCGATGTCGTCAATTTTCAGCTCCTCCACCTGCACCAGGTCGGTGTAGTTCAACTGGCTGAGGTCCTCGATCTCGCCCGAGCGGATCTTCGTCACCGCCTCGCGGATCGCC
>JBBRUM010000287.1:0-5077 GCA_038247815.1 Tepidisphaerales bacterium
AATCGTCTATCCCAAAGTCGCACCCCCACCCCCAGTTCCCCCCTTCTTCCCCCGCACATCTTTCCCCGCAAAACAAAAAAACCGCCCCCTTTCGGGAGCGGCTCTTTCAGTGCCCAGGACAGGATTTGAACCTGCACGATGTTACTCGCTGCCACCTCAAAGCAGTGCGTCTGCCAATTCCGCCACCTGGGCATGCTCCGGCAGTCGTTGATCCTTGCGGACCGACCACTGACGCGGGGGACATTTTACACCTCCCCCGCCCCAAGTCTATCCGCCCCAACGCCGATCCCTCCAGACCACACTTTTCGCCTCCCGCTTCGCCCGCTTTCACCCGCTACCCTTCCACTACAACCGTCGCACCCCCTGCTCACCTGTCACTCCCTCCCCCCATCCCACATGATCGACCTCTCCCGCCACAGAACCGTCCTGCGTCTCATCGCCCTCGGGGCCGTGCTCGGCGCCGTCTCCTCCTTCGCATACTCCATCTCCCGCTCGCGCACCGCAGCCACGCTCATCCCCCTCACATCACCCCGCCCATTCCCCACCAGCTCTCTCGTCGGGTTTCCCCAAATCTCCCTCACCCTCCCCAAGACCTGGGCCGTCGTGCACGCCCCGACAGCCAGCCCCTACGGCGGACCCTTCCTCGTCGCCACCGAACCTGGCACCGCCCCCCGTCCGGGAACCGCCCTCGCCCCCCCCGGCCCACGCACCTTCCTCGCCGAGATTCACCGAACCCCATCCATACTTCCCCCTCTCACTTTCCTCCGTCAAACCCTCAACTACCAAGCGCCCGGCGAACGAGCCACCATCGCCGGCCTCCCCGCAGCCGTCATCGGCCTCGCCGCCAATACACCACCCCCAGAGATCTTCTCACCCCCCTCCCCCACACTTCCCACCGACTCCCCGCCCCGGCCCATCCAACCCCAAGACCCCACCACCACCTGGTCATTCAACTACGTCGCAGCCGTTATCCTCCCCTCCGGCGACACACTTCTACTCAAACTCCACGGCCCCGGTCGCGGCTCGATTTCCGACGTCCAACTCTTCAACCGCCTCCTCAACTCCATCTCCCTCCCCCCCGACCCCTCATTCCCCGCCCCACCCACCGATTCCCCCTCTTACGACCCACTCGACCAACTCCGCAAACACCCCGTCTTCCCCCCCTCCGACATCGCCGCTCCCTCCAACGCCTCCGGCCCCCACCGCACACGCGAACACGCCATCATTTCCACAGCCTCGGATATCCAAACCGTCGAACTCTTCTCCTCCTACCTCCCACCACTCCCCCCCTTACCCCCACCCGCCCCGTCCGCTCCCACCCCCCTTCCCCGGGCCTCCCCCACCACCTCCCCCCCCTTCGGCGCCGACATCGAAAACCACCCCGCCACCGCAGCCTTACGCGAAATCGCCGTTTCCCATGACAACCGCTTCGCCAGCTCAGCCGCCCGCCGCATCTCCCCAACACGCCTGCTCCTCACCCTCCCCGACAACCTCGCCGTACCCGCCATCATGGTCCTCGCCGTCTACGCCGACCCCTCGCCCGGGGCATCCTTGGCAGCCATCCTCGTCGCCCGCGGCCAGTCCTCCACCGCGGCTGAGCTTACGCGGCTCCTCGTCCGCGCCGCCGACCGACTGAGCTTCGCTTCTTCTTCAGACGACCTCCCGGCTTTCCTCTCCGCCGGCCAAACCCTCGCCGCCGCCGCCACCGTCCCCCCCGCGGAAGACCTCGCCATCGCCTTTTCCGCGCCCTCCACAGCCACCGCAGCCTTCGCCCTCGTCCGCGTCACCGCTGATGGCACCCTCGAGTCCCGCCGGCCCACGCCCGCTCCCCACCGTGCCTTCCGCTCTGCCCGACTGACCCCCGGCAACCAGATCACCGTCACCACCACCCGGCAGGTTTTCGCCAACAACACCTTCCTCGACCTCCTTCCCCGCTCTTTCACCTTTCCCGCCAACTATCTCGCCCCCCCCGATACATCCCCGTTCGAACCCGATGGCACGGTCAATTTCCTGAAAACCTCCCGCTACGTCCCCGCCCACCGCCTGTTTCTTGCCCTCCCCCTCCTAGGAGACACCCCCGCCTTGGTCGTCACCGACGCCGTCCCCCTGCTCGATCTTGACAACCAAGCCCGTCTATCGTTCCTCTTCATCCAGCCCTTCCCCCCCACCTCCAAACCCAACCACCGCTCTTACGCCCTTCAACACCTCGGCACGGGTAGAACCCTGATCGCCTCGTACGACAAGAACAACGCGCTCGTGGAAGTACGCCTCCCCGGATTCGCCCGCGGCAAGCCCCTCTCCGAGCGAGATGCGAGAAGGTTGGAATCAGGGTGGTGAAACGTACCAACCTCTCCACGCACGATAGATTACCCAATTTAACACGGCGAGATTGACCGGTTCTATAAGACATAGGTTTTTCGCCAAAGCCAGACAGGTTATTTGCCTGTAAGTCGTTTTGTTGCGTTATTTTAACCGAGCGGTGGGGTTGGGAGCAGAAATCGTTCCCTTTTTTCCTTTGTGGAAACGATGAACCACCGATATAATCTACGGAAGAACGATTGTCAGTTAGACTCCGCGAACCTGTCATATCTCTAGCGGGCCTGGCGATCAGAGGAGCACATCTCAAGGCAAAGTCCTTTCGGCCCCCATGGGGTGATTTCCGAAAGGCGCATGTGAAAGGGGTCTCTAATGACTCGGTCCAAATCTAATCATGAGGTGAAGGGTTTCACCTTGGTCGAACTGCTGGTGGTCATCGGGATCATCGCCCTGCTGATTTCCATCCTGCTTCCGTCTCTGGCCAAAGCCAGGGAAGCCGCAGTCCGCGTGCAGTGCTCCAGCAACCTGCGCTCGGTCGGTCAGTCGATTGCGATGTTCTCAGCTGACCGAAAAGGTCGTCTTCCCTACGCCCACTCCACCATCTTTGGCGGACCTTGGTGGGGTAGCTGGATGTATTCGGTAGACTTCTTCCAATTAATCGACAACTACGGCGCCGACAAAAGGATCTTCGTCTGCCCCGTGGTCGCCCAACAGGATGGCACTGGTTACTCGGGAATCAAGTGGTTTGATGGCAACGGCGCCGAAGTCATCGGCGCGGCCGGAGAGACCGCTTCCCGCCTTGCCGTTGACACCCTCGAAAGGCTCGTTCCTGCTCAGAAGCAGCTCCGCACGGGTTACGGCGACACCGTGAACCAACTCCGTCAAACCGTCGATCCTTGGCAGGGCGACGGTTTCAACATGTGGACCACCGGCGGCGTCCCCAACCACCGCGTCGAGCTCGGGTACACTTACGAAGGCGCACCCGGCCAGTGGCAGCTACCCAACGGCAACCTCAAGCAACCCCAGCCCTACTTCGTCTTCAAAACCGGCAGGACCACTATTGTCGGTGGCGAAAACGAAAACCCCGGTCTGATGTCCGACCGAGCGACGTTCCAGCCGGCCCGCTCGCTGCGTGGGTTTAACCACGGCCGCATTTGGACCCCTCAGGGCTTCCAGACCGCCAACGGCTCGGTCTCGAGGCACATCGGCGACATCTTCGTCAATACACTTCGCCGAGATGGCTCGGTAGAAGGCCGCAGCCCGACCAAGACCCCGTACAAGATCATGGGCGGCAACGACAGCTACTGGTACCGGTAGCCGCCATCGACTGATGGTCGTCCCGGTTCGCTGCGGCTGATCAGCAGTGCTCTTACGAATTCCCGGCGGCGGCGAGAATCAACCCTCGCCGCCGCCTTGTCTTATACTTCCAAGCAACTCCACCAACCACGAGCTGAAATCATGTCCATCGGCATTCAAGATGACGAAGCCTCCGAGTCAGGCGTCCGCGGAATCCTCCGCAAATACCCCGCTGTCATCCTCGGCGTCATCGTCGTTCTCGTCGGCGTTGCCCTCTGGTTCTCCGTGGGCTCGATGGCAAAGCAGGGTCAAGCCGCGTTCTTCACCTCCGACGACGGGAACACCTTCTTTTCCGACGACTTCCACGGAGCCCCCCCCTTTATTTCCGGCGGAAAGGAAGTCGTCCAAGCCGTTGTCATTTCCTGTGACCAAGGCAAAACCAAGAAAGTCGGCTGGCTTGTCCGCTACACCGGCGAGAACAAAAAACGTGCCGACGCGATCATTAAGTCTGGGAACATCGGAATGATGCCCGATGCCGAAGTTAAAGCCCCCGGAACCGGCGAGTGGGTCTCCTCGGGAAACGTCGCTGGCGTCACCAACATGAAAGACTTCACCGCCGCCCAAGCCGCCGCCAAGAAGGCCAAAGACATCATCAACCCCAATTGCCCGGATAGCGAAGGGTTTATGATCATGCTCCCCGAGTAAAGTCGTTCCGTTTCCCCATCACTCGACCCGCCACGCCCCCCCGCCCCCCCCCGCCCGGCCCGCGCCGGGCGTTTTCACGTTCTGCTCAGAGCGGGTTGCCCTTCGTCTCTGCCGGCGTCCGGGGGTACTTCTCGTTCGTTCGGGCCACCTTTGGGATCTCGCAGATCACGTGGCCGGTTTCTCCGGGGAGGCCTTTGGCCGCATGCACCACCGACTCCCCGCCACCGAGGAGGCGGATGGCTTGGCGGGCGGCGGGAAGTTCGTAAGTGAGTTTGGGGCCTTTCATCGCCAGCAGTTTTCCGCCGACCTTGACCAGGGGTAGGCACCACTCGACGAGCACGACCAGTGCGCCTAAGGCGCGGGCGGTGACCACGTCGCAGCCTTCGCGGAGGTCGGAGCGCTTTTTGCCGTAGTCGCCGATCTGGCCGGCGTCCTCGGCGCGGATCGGGCGGACCTCGGCGTTGATCAGTCCGAGGGCGCGTGCGGTTTCATCGAGGAACCGCGCCTTTTTCTGGATCGACTCCACCATGACGACGCGCACGCCGGGCAGGGCGATGGCGAGCACCATTCCGGGGATGCCTCCGCCGCTGCCGATGTCGGCAAGGACCTTGGTGGTAGGGGGGATGTGCGGCAGGAGTGTGAGCGCGTCGGCGACGTGGGCGATGCGGGCTTCGTCGCGGTCGGAGACGCGGATGAGGTTCATCACCTCGTTGACCGCGATGAGTCGGTCGAGGTACCCCTCGAGTTGCGCCACTTGTTC
>JBBRUM010000288.1:0-5071 GCA_038247815.1 Tepidisphaerales bacterium
CTTGCCGCACTGCTCATTGGCTCACGCGAAGCCGCCCGCAGCATGGTCTCCGAACCCGACGCCGACCTAGCCCTCGCCGATGACGCCCACATGGAAGCCGTCACCCGCGCCGCCGCCGCCCGACTCCAATCTCTCCCCGCCCCCGAAACTACCGCCGGATCGATGCTCCCCGGCGTGCTCCCCGCCCGCCTCGAGCTCGCTTGGCGAATCGAGGCGCTCCGCCCCGACTCCGTCCCCGCCCGCGCCGCCGACCTCGCCCTGGCCGCCCGCGCCGCCCGCAAGCTCACCACAACCCCCGGCCCGAACGCCGACTTCACCCTCTCTCTCTCCGTACTCGAAGCCGACAACCTCGCCGCCCGCTATCGCCGCCCACCCCCCAACCCCGACCTCGCCCTCACCGCACGTAAAGCCCTTCGCTTCCTCGCCGGCGAAGCCCAGGAATCCCCCGGCCCCCTCGCCCCCCTCACCGACACCCCGCCCCCCGAAGACCCCGTCACCCGCCGCGCCGCCCGCCTCGCCGAACTCGCAACCGAACCCCGCAAGCTCGCACAAACACTCCGATCCCTACCCCGCCCAGCCGGCGCTCAAACCGCCGCCCCCATCGAATCCGCCCTCCGAGACCTCATCCGCCGCCTCGATGCCACCGAGGGACTTCCGCCTCCAAGCGTACTCCAACCCCGCATCGAAGCCTTTCGCGCCGCGGCCGCCGCCGAAGCGCGCCTCGCCGACCTCGACGCCGCCGTCCGAAAACTCAACGCCCTCTCCCAAGCCGCAGCCAACCCCGCCACCGCGCCGCCCGACCTCGAATCCGCCAA
This sequence comes from Tepidisphaerales bacterium, assembly GCA_038247815.1. Lineage (GTDB taxonomy): Bacteria > Planctomycetota > Phycisphaerae > Tepidisphaerales > Tepidisphaeraceae > JBBRUM01. The sequence continues at coordinate 816 of JBBRUM010000288.1, forward strand.
GTCCGCCCTCCGCGACGCAGTCGATACCGTCGCCACTCGCCGCGCCGACGCCCTCCGCGACGAACTCCGCCGCTATGTCCCCGAACTGGCACCAGCCGCTTTCGCCGCCGACCGCTCCCTCAAACCCGCCCTGGCCGAACTCGCCTCCTCCATCGGCGACCCCGAACGCACCGCCAATGCCTCCACCGTCGCTACCGCCGCGCTCTTCAGAGTCCAGCGCGAGGTCGACGCCGCCCGCACCGCCATGACCCGCCGCGACCCCATCGCCGCCGCACGCGCCAACCTCGCCGCAGCCGCCTCCGCACTCCGCCGCCGAGACCCCGACACCGCCGCCGCCGCCCGATTCACCTCCTCCGCCGCCGAAGCCCTCGACACCGCCGCCGACCAATCCGCCCGCGTCCGCTCCACCCGTATGCTCCTCAGCCTCCCCGACCTCACCGCCTTCGCCTCGCCCCCAACACCTTCCCCCGTCACCCGAAACAGCCCCGACGCCGCCCCCACCGCCCTCCCCGACCTCGCACCCGTCCCCGATCAATACAAAGACGCCGTCCGAGCCTACTTCGAAAAGCTCCCACGCACGCAGGCCGCACCATGAACCCACGTCCCACCCACCTCGCGCTTCTTCTCGCCCTCGCCCACGTACCCGCCGCCTCAGCCGAACCCCCTTCATCCCTCTTCCCCACCTCGGCCGAACGCGCCGCCGTCGCCGCCGCTATCGACCGAGCACTGCTCTTCCTCGCCCGGCAACAGCGTCCCGACGGGGCCTTCGCCGATGGCAACCACCACCTCGCGCTTACGGCCCTGGCCACCCTTTCTTTCCTCTCCGCCGGCCACCCCGACGTCGACGGAAAGTACGGCGGCGTCGTCTCCCGCGCCGCCGACCTCCTCGCCGCCGCCGTCCCCAAGGACGGATACGTAGGGAAGGTCGACGGCTCGCGGATGTACGGCCAAGCCATCATCACCATCGCCCTCGCCGAGCTCATCGGCAACACCCCCGACGAGCCCCGCCGCGCCCGCCTCCTCGCCGCCCTCCGCAACACCGTCCCCGTCATTCTTGCCGCCCAGAACATCTCGAAAGGCGCCGAACACGCCGGGGGCTGGCGATACGAACCCACCTCGACCGACTCCGACCTCTCGCTCTCTGGCTGGTGCGCCCAAGCCCTCCGCGCCGCCCGCGGCGTCGAAATTGACGTCCCCGACGACGCCCTCACCCGCGCCATGAACTACGTCCTCACCTGTCGCACCCCCTCCGGCGGCTTCGCCTACCAAGCCGGCGGCAACCCCGACACCGGCCCCACCGCCGCCGGCTCGCTCACCCTTCTCCTGCTCTCCCCTCTTTCCGCGCCCGCCCTTCCCGAGCTCGCCCCCGCCCTCGAGTTTCTCGCCTCCCGCCCCGTCAAGTTCGAGGACCGCTTCGCCTACTACACCGTCCACCTCGCCCTCGCCGCCGCCCACCACGCCGGCCCGGCCTTCTCCCCCCGCGTCACGACATGGGCCGTCCCCCTCCTCCTTTCGCTCCAGCAGCCCGACGGCGGCTTCCCCCAGTCCCGCTCCGCCGAGGAGCCCGGCCGGATCTACGCCACCTCCCTCGCCACCCTCGCCCTCTCCCTACCCACCTCCCCCATGCCCTCCCACCAGCGCTAGTCGACCCTACTTGTCCCCAAAAACAGACGCGTGCAGTACCTCCACCGGATGCATCACCCGCACCGGCTTCCCCGCCGCCTTCGCCGTTCCCGAAATGTGCAGCGTGCACCCCGCGTTGCCGCTGACCACGATCTCCGCCCCGGTCCCGGCGATGTGCCCAAGCTTTCGATGTCCCAGGCTCGCAGCCATCTCCGGCTGGGTCAGGTTGTATGTCCCCGCCGCCCCGCAGCACATGTCGCTCTCCCGCAGCGCCACCATCCGCAGACCCGGAACCATCGCCAGCAGCTTCCTCGGCGCCGCCGACACCCCCTGCCCGTGCACCAAATGACACGCATCGTGGTACGTCGCCACCGCCCGGACCTCCCGCAAGTCCGCCGGCAACCCCAGCTCCAACACCACCTCGCTCACATCCCGCACCCTCCCCACCACCTCCGCCGCCTTCCCCGCATACTCCGCGTCGTCCCGCAGCAGCAGCGCATATTCCCGAAGCTGCGCCCCGCACCCCGCCACCGCGCACACGATCCGCTCCGCCCCCGTCGCCAGCAGCGTATCAATGTTCCGCCTCGCCAGCGCCGTCGCCCCGTGCTCGTCCGCATTGTGATGATGAATCGCCCCGCAACACACCTGCCCCCCAGCCGAGTCCCCGTGCGGCGGATACACCACCTCCGCCCCGCACGCAGCCAGCAGCTCCACCGCCTTCCGGTTCACCCCCTCAAACATCACACTCCCCACACACGTCCCGAAGTACGCCACCCGCATCTTCCGCGCTACGCCCCCGCTCGGCTTGGTCACTCCCTCCGCCGCCCTCGGCCACACCGCACCCTCCGGCAACATCGCCTCCAACTTCCCAAACGCCCGCCCCGATCCCCCCAACGCCTTCATCCCCAGCCCCACCACACCCACCCTCCGCAGCAACCCGTACACCCCGACCCGTTGCAACAACCGCACCGGCAGCAGAGAAAGTCGCAGCCGCCCGGGGTGGGTCAGCACATGGAAGAAAAACCACCGCAGCAGCGGGGGGGTATCGGCGCCTTTAACCGCCCCAGCCGGGACAACCCCCGCCAGTCGAGTCCGCGTCTCCTCGATCAGCTCGTGATACACCACCTCGCTCGGGCACGCCGTCTCACACGCCCGGCAGTCCAGGCACAGGTCCAAATGCTCCTTTGCTTCCGCGTCGTACTGCACCGTCCCGTCCGCCAGCCCCTTCATGATCTGGATCCGCCCCCGCGGCGAGTCGGCTTCATTCCCCGTCGTCGTGTACGTCGGGCAAGCCGGTAAACACAGCCCGCAATGCACGCACCCCAGCGCCCGGTCGTACGTCCGCGGGTCCAGCGTCAGCACCGTCAGCCCCGTCGCCTTCGCCCCGTGTTGTGCGGTTGTCTCGTTCATGTGCCCTTGTCCACTCTCCACTTAAACCACCTCAAGCTCCAGCGGGTTGAGGTTCCCCTCCGGATCTAACTCTTGCTTCATCCGCCGCAGCACCCCCGCCTCCGCCGCCGTCACCCGCACAGGCAACCCCTCGCCCTCCGCCCGCCCCCCCATCGCCCAAGCCGCATCCCGCACCGCCCCCACCTGTCCCGTTTCCACCCGCACCAGCACCACCCCATGCCAAGGGTCCGCCACCCACTCCTTCACCCGCGCTCCCACCACAAACGCCCCCACCCTCCCCACAGGCACCGACACCTTCAAACACCCGCCCTCTCCTCCCGCCCCCCCTCCCGGATACGCCCACAGCCTCCGCCGCAGCGCCCCGTCCTCCTCCAGCCCCTGCTCGATCACTTGCACCCCCGTCTCCCGCCCCAGCATCCCGCCCGCGTGCGCCACCGCCGCCCGATCCCCAAGCCACCCCGCCCAAGTGCCGCCCCGAGTCTCGACCACCCATGACGGCTGCGGCCGTAACCGCGCCACCTCCACCGCACCCGAAAACCGCGCCGCCACCGCCCCCTCCGGCCGCCGATACGTCCGCCCCGTCACCGTCACCACCCGCCCAAACACACCCGCCTGCCCCACCATGAACTTCGTCAGGTCATACCCCGCCACATTCTTCATCACCCTCCCCCCCACCGAAATCAGCCGCCCCCGCCCGTCCTCAACCTGCACCCCCAGCAAAACATCCCGCCACCCCCCAAACCCCAACCGCAACGGCCCCGTCGAATCCCCCGACACCATCAGCCCCACCTCCCCCTCCTCCGGCCCATCCACCGCAAACCACTGCCCAAGCCGCGCCAGCTCCCCATCCAACCCCGCCGCCGTCACCGTCGCACACGCCGTAAACGTCAAATCCGCCGCGTGCGCTGCCACACGCCCCGACTCGACCAACCGCGACATGTCCGCCCGTGTGTTGCTTTCGTTCACCGCCTCATCCTATCCGTGTCGGCATCAAGATAACGTCCTCCGCCATGCACGCGCTCAGATAGACCTAAACTTCACCAGCGCGTCAACGTATTCAAGCTCGGGTTGCAAAAACGCCCTCGAAACCCTTCCAACAATTTTGAATACGTAAGACTCCCACAGCCGAACCGCCCGCTCATTGGAACTTACGACGAAGTTGAACTGCATGCCCCGATAACCCTGATCCTTCGCCCGCACCAGCGAGTGCTCGCACATCGCCC
>JBBRUM010000289.1:0-5062 GCA_038247815.1 Tepidisphaerales bacterium
ACCCAAGCCGCCCAAACCGCCGCCGACGCCTGCCGAAAATCCGGCTGGCTCCCCTAACGATCCACCCCCCAAAAAAACGCTTGACAAAACCTAACTTATACCGTACAATTCCGCACCGTGCTCTCGCCGCTCTCCCTCCGTTCCCTCCCTTCCCCAACCCAGTACCGCAGCGGGTGGCTCATCGCCCTAAAGCTTCAAGCAAGACCCCTTCAAATGTCCCACAATGGGGCGCAATGTCCCACATTTCATTTTCACTCCCGCCCACCACTGGGCACGAAATGAGTTAAACAGCATCAAGTAGGTATTTGAAGTTACGCCCCGCTCTTACCCTCAAAACCCACTTCACCATGAAACCCAAACTCCTCCTCCTCGCCCTTCCCCTGCTCCTCGCCGCCTGCTCCCCCTCCTCACCCACCTCCACCCAACCAGCTTCCGAACTGACGCCCGGTCAGAGAGAAGCGCAAATCCTCTCCAGCGTTACCCAACTCACCTTCAACCGCGACTTCGACCGCGCCGGCGAAGCCTACTTCTCCAAAGACATACGCTGGGTCGTCTTCCAAGGCGTACCGAAAGGCGAATCCGCCTACCAGCTTTACGTCGCTCGAATCGTCTACGTGAAAGGCTTCCCCTCCGGCCTCGTCGTCACCACTCGCATCACCCCACCCGGCTCGCGCAACACCTGCGGATGGTTCTCCGATGACCTCAAAACACTCATCTTCGCCAGCACAGCCAGCAAGGACGACCCCGACGAATCCTCCCCCGGCTACCAGCGCAACAGTCGCAACTACCGCTGGGCCTTCTCCAAGGGCATGGAGATCTACCGCGTCGACAACTGGGAACGCCTCGTCATGACCTCCTCCCCCGGCGGCTACGTCAACCTCGCCACCCCCGCCCACCGCCTCACCGACAACGACGCCTACGACGCCGAGTGCGTCCTCTCGCCCGACGGCCAGTGGATGATCTTCTGCTCCGACCGCCCAGCCGCCATTCAAGGAGCAGCCCCCAAAACTCCCTCCACCCAACCCGTTCCCCGCCCCAAGCAGCTCTACGCCATGAAGCTCGACGGCACCCGGTTCGTTCAGCTCACCGCCACCCCCGGCTACAACGGCGGCCCCTTCTTCTCCCCCGACGGCCGCAAGCTCGTCTACCGCTCCGACCGCGCCGGCAACGACCTCCTCCAGGTCTACACCTCCGACATCGTCCGCGACCAGGGCGGCAACATCACCGCCCTCGCCAACGAGCAACCCATCACCTCCGACGTCAACGTCAATTGGGGCCCCTATTGGACCCCGGACGCCAAGCACATCCTCTACGCCTCCAGCAAAGTCGCCCACACCAACTACGAAATCTTCATGCGCCGCGCAGCCCCCGACCGCCCCGCGCCCAGCGACGGCGCCGGAACCCGCGCCGAATCCCGCATCACCTTCTCCGCCGGCGCAGACGTCCTCCCCGTCGTCTCCCCCGACGGCAAGTACCTCCTCTGGTCCTCCAAGCGCGGCGACGACCCCACCACGCAGGTCTACATCGCCAAGCTCTCCCTCCCCAAGGCCCCCTGATGCTCCCGGACATCCCCCTCGAACCCCTCCCCCCGTCCCAGCCGACCCCGTCCCCTTTGCCCGCCGCCCTCGTCGGCGGCGTCATCGGCGGAACCTCCGTCCTCATCCTCTTCCACTTCGCCTGGCCCGTCCTCCTACCCCTCTTCCGCGCCACCTCCATCTGGATCACCTTCCCCCTCGTCGTCTTTGTCGTCCTCTCCACCATCTTCGCCCACGAATTCGGCCACGTCATCGGCGGCTTGCTAGTGCGATTTAAATTCACGTTCATCGTCATTGGCCCAATCAAAATCGAGACCCACGATGGCCGCCTCCGCCTCGCCCTCAACCGCCAACTCGCCCTCGCCGGCGGCGTCGCCCTCTGCCTCCCACCCGATGACAAAAACCTCGAAAACCGCTACGCCGCCTTCGTCGTAGCCGGCCCGATCGCCAGCCTCCTCCTTGGCATCCTCTCCCTCGCCCTCTTCACGCTCCTACTCCGCGCCTTCCCCGATCCCGCTACCCTCGCGTACCTCAAGATCGCCGCCCTCACCTTCGGCTTCGTCTCCACGCTCCTCGGGTTGGTCACGCTCATCCCCATGCCCAACGGCCAAGCCGCCAGCGACGGCCTGCGCCTCGTCCGCTTCCTCCGCGGCGGCGACGTCGCCCGCCGCGACATCGCCACCCTCGCCCTCGTCGCCGCCTCCCTCCTCGGCAAGCGCCCCCGCGATTTCAACCCCAAAGACGTCCGCACCGCCCTCATCCCCCCCGACGGCTCACTCAGCGAATGCACCGCCCGCTACTTCGCCCTCCTCTACGCCACCGACGCGCCTCCCGGCCCCCCCGGCCCTCCCGGCCCCCCCGGCCCCCCCGACTCCCATGCCGACCCCGCCTGCCCCAACCCCTCCCTCCACGGCACCCATTCACACCCCGGCCCCGCCTCCCCCGACGCCCACCTCCACCGCCGCCGCCTCGTCCGCCTCCACACCGTCGCCAATAAACCCCACCGCGCCACCCTCCTCCTCGAAGTCCTCCGCGGCGAGCTCCTCGCCCACGACATCCCCTCTGCAACCCGCACCCGCTCCCTACTCCTCCCCCTCCAATCCCTGCTCCCCCCAGCCGAATCCACCCACCTCGCCGCCATCGATCTCCTCCTCTCCGGCAACGCCGCCCAGGCCCACGCCCTACTCACCACCCCCACCCACTTCGCCCACCTCACCGACCCCTACACCACCGACCAAAACACCGCCCTCATCGCCCTCGCCAATCCCGCCTCCAAACCATCACCATCCCCCGATCCCCGCCCGGGTTCCGGAGCGTGACCCCGACGCCAGATGCGTGCATCGTTAACCTCCCCGCGCCTCGTACCATGGAATCAATGCAAGACCCGATCAAGCCTCTTCTCCTGGCGTTGCAACGACTTCGCGTCTTGGTCCGGCAGGACGAACAACTCCGCACCCACGTCGCCGACCTCGCAGCTGCCCTGACCGCGCTCACCACCGTCGAACCCAATCCCGCCACCCCAACGCCGGTCGTCTCGCCCAACCACGTCGCGCCCGCGGACGTCTCCGCGCCAGAGGAATCGCACGCCTCCGAGCCCTCACGGCTCCCGAATCCGGCACCCGTCCCCGACCGACTCGCCCCCGCCGAAGCCCTCACCAAGATCAAGATCGGCGCACAAGCCCCGCGCCCCATCGCCGACTATTCAGAACACTCCGTCGACCCACTCGACTCCGCCGCCGGCTCACTCCCGTTCGTACCATCCACTGAACTCACAAAAGCCTCCGCCCGCTGCCGACAAAAGGACGCCCAGATCCGCAAGCAACTCAAGTCCCTCTCCATACGCTCCTCCATTCCATCCTCCGGTGCTCCGGCTCTAGCCATTGTCCCCGCACTCCGCGATCCCAACCCCAGCGCAACACCCGACACATGGGAGGCCCTCGCGGGCTCCTATGTCGCAGCCGCCGACGCCATCGACCTCGCCCTCACCGCCATCGACCGCAACAACCCCGCCGCCGTCTTTGACACCTTCCAACTCCTGGCCGAAGCCCATAACGCCCTGCGACACGCCAACTCCGCCGCCAGCGCCGACGACTCCCAAGACGACGACCAACTACTCATCCACAAGTTTCTCAAACGCGAAACCAAAATCCGCGGCGTGCTCATCGCACAGTACATGAGGCGAAACGACCGCGCAGATCCCGCCAACCATCCCGACCTCCGCCGCCGCCTCTCGCAAACCTCCAAAGATCACGGCTTCGCCCGCGCAGCGTCCGACCCCGCCACCCAAGCCATCAACAAGCTCAAATACAAACTAGAAAAACCCACCGCCCCCGGCGACTTCTCCGCCGCGCTCCTCTGGCTGGCTGAGCAACTCGACAAAAAAGTCCTCCCTCCCTCCGACCCCGAACTCTCGAAGGTACTCGCCCCGTACCTCGACAAAATCCACGCCCATCAGATATCCGATGGCAAGGTCGCCGACGCCTTCAAGTACGCCGTCGACAAGGTGGCTCGAACGTCCAAACCGACCGAGCAAGCGCCGCAATTAACCCAGCACAGCCTCAGCGAGGTCGTCAACGCCCTGGCCTCAGAACTCCACGACAAAATCGTGCTCTGCCTGAACAAGAGTTCAACCCTTGAGCGCAGCCTCTTCGAGGACACCGACTCCGCAGCGCAGGCCCTGCGCTTTCTCGCCACCACCTACCATGACGCAAAGTCCGGCGTGAAGCCCTGCCCCAGACTACAGGACGCCTGCAAAGAGCAAAGTGGATTCGACTTCGCGCCACACCAGTCCGAAACCACGATTGGCAAGTTCGAAAACGAGTATCACACGACGCTTAATGGCGAGAAGATCAGACTCGAAGCCCACCTCGGTTCCGGCATTACCAAAGACCCCCGCCATACGCTTCGCATCGCCTTCCACTGGCACGAAGAGCTCGGGAAAGTCGTCATCGGATACATCGGTCAGCACCAGCGCAACGGCAAAACTTAGGAGGTTCTCCGGCCTACCTCGGATACGCCATCTTCGTGAACACTTCGCTGCGCAAGAATCCTCGGCCCCAAACGTCGTCCATTGACGCCAGTGGCTTGGCGGCGAGCACCTCGTCGATCGTGGCCTTCTTCGCCACGAACGGGGCGAACTTCACCTTCACTTCCTCCAGCATCGCCAGCGTTTTCACCAAGTCTTCCACCTTCGCCATCACCCCGTGGCCGGGGATGATCCGCGTCTGCGGGTTGCACATCCCGATCAGCAGCTTGGTCGCCGCGATCATGCCTTCGAGGCTTCCGCCGGTCGCCCGGTCGATCACCGGGAACCATTTGTTGAATAACAAGTCCCCCGTGTGCAGCACGTTGTGCTCGGTGAACATCGCCACCGCATCCGTGTCCGTGTGGGACGCGGGGAACTTCACCAGCCGCACCTCGTCCGGCACGTACAGCGACATCCCGCCGTCCCCGAAGGTCACGGATTGCCGGGCACGCTCGGGCAGCGGCTCGGCGGTCATCCCGAGGTCATCGAGTTTGATCGTTTC
>JBBRUM010000290.1:0-5040 GCA_038247815.1 Tepidisphaerales bacterium
AGGGTATCCGGCCGACAAGATTCACGTGCTTCCGTACGCGACTGACCCGGTGCACTTTTTCCCGCTGACGGCGGAGGAGAAGGCCAAGGCGGTGGGGTCGGACCGGCGGTTTCGGGTGTTGTGCGTAGCGCAGCTCGTGCCCCGGAAGGGGCAGCACCATCTGCTTGAGGCGTGGAAGCGACTTGCCTTGCCGTCGGACGAGGCGGAGCTCGTGATCGTCGGGAGGATGTCGGCTGAGATGCAGGGGGTCATGGAGAAGTACCGGGGGTTGTACACCTATTTGCCCTCTGTGGCGCACGAGGCGTTGAGGTTCGAGTACGGGCGGGCGGACGTGTTTGTTCTGCCGAGCGTCGAGGACGGGTTTGGGCTTGTGGCCGTGGAGGCGATGGGGTGCGGCGTGCCGGTGATCACGACGACCAACGCCGGGGTGGCGGACGTGGTCGAAGACGGGCGGAGCGGGTTTGTGGTTCCAGCCGGGTCGCCCGATGCGCTGGCGGATTGCATCGGGCACATGTTCAGGGACCGCTCACTTGGGGTGGCGATGGGGGCGAGGTCGCTGGAGTTGAGTCGGACGACGCTCTCATGGGGTCAGTATGTGGACGGGCTGGTGGAGATTTATCAAAAGATGACCGGCGGGTGAGCGAAAGGCCCCACAGGGCGAATAGAGCGAGCGAGCCGAGCGACACCCATCGGCCGTACACCCAGCCGGCGGGGCGGTACTCGAGCGTGACTGTGTACGTGCCCGGAGTGAGTGGGACGGCGCGGAGGACGTGGTCGGCTGGGATCACGGGAAGGGTCTCGCCGGTGTCCGAGCGGGTTGCGGTCCAGCCTGGGGCGTAGGCGTCGGTGATGACGAGCATCGTCAGGCGTGGCGTGGAGACGTCGATGGTAAGGGTGTCGCCGTTGTCGGAGGTGACGATGGCGGAGGCGGGCTGGGTGGGGTCGGTCTCGGCTTGGGAGGGGTCAGCCGGGCGCCGGGGCCAGGGGGGAGGTTCTTCGAGGAGGACGGTCTTCGTGGGGTCGAAGTCGGGGGACATGAGCCTTGCGAGGCGGAGGGCCGTGTTGGGAGCGAGCTCGGCGCGGTCGACGAGCAGTGCATGTGGCAGTGCGCCGGGCAGGAGGAGAGGCAGCCGGTCGGGTTGGATGACGACGGCGGCACGCAGGAGTCGCCAACTGGGGTGGGGGCGGAGGGCGCCGAAAATCTCGTCGACCGTTCGGGGGTCCCTGCCCTGCGAGGCGGCGAGAAACTCGGTGAGCCGCTTTTGTTGCAGCGGGTCGTAGCCGGAGAGCCCGTGGTGCCCGGTGCGGAGGGGGAGGTTGGCAAGGGAGATGTCTTGGATTTGGGCGCGGGCCCGGTCGGGAAGTGCGCGGAGCGCGGCGAGGTGGGAGGGTGCGCTGGGGTCGGTGGTCGGGCCGGTGGCGATGGCGCGGGAGGCGACGTAGGTCAGCTCGACGGCGGAAAGGACAAGGAGAACGTGCGGGGCGAGCTTCCAGCGGCCAAAAAGGGCCAGCGCAGCTGCGGCGAGGGTGAGAACGACGGCGGAGCTGAAGAGCGGCGTCGCGCGGAACCGGCTTGCGGAGTCTTCACCCGAGACCAGAGCGATTGCGATCAGAGCAACCGACGACGCCAGCGCCAGCGTCACCACGGCGCCCACCGGGAACCGGGGCGGCGACCTCGAGAGCAGGCAAGAGATCCCGGCGGCGACGAGCGGCGTCGCGAAAAGTACCGGAATCAGCAAGAACCGCCCCGGCGCGCGAAAGCTCGAAAACCCGGGCACTACGTCGTACGCAAGACCGTACAGCGGCGTCTGGCTACCCAGGGCGAGAACCGTGAACAACAGGATCATCGTCACACTCCAACGCCGACGCGCCGAAGCACCCGTCAGCCCGCCGAGCATCGCAGTCAGCAGCGGCACGACACCGATGTACGGCCAGCACTCCCAAAGAAAACCCGCCCCCCCGTAACTTGCCGTCGACGGGCCGCCGAGGGCAAGCGGGGAAACCAGCAGCAGGAGATTCTGCACCGGAAACGCATAGTTCGTCGCGTAAGCGAACGTCGTGCCGCCCGCGCGGGACGAAGACAGCCCCGTCTCCACCCCCGTCCACGCTTGGACCGCGGCGATGGCACCGCCGAGGGCCACCATGACGGCGAACCCGCCGGTCGCCGCCAAGCGGTGCGGTGAGGCGACGAGGTTCAGCACGAGGTACACACCGGCGGCTAAGAGTGTGATATACACCGGCTGGGGGTATCCGGCGAGAATCATCAGCGCGACGGCGGCCGTGCCCACAAACGCGTGTCGCACGCGCCCGGTATCCAGCAGTCGGTCGAGGGCGAGAAACACCAGCGGCGTCCACGCAACCACCGCGATCCAAGTCAGGTGACCGGGAAACACCCGACCCACGACCGGCCCCGAAAGCATGAACACCGCCCCCGCCAGCGCCGCCGTCAACGGGTCAAACCCCCGGTACATCAACCACCGTGCGCAGAACAGCCCCGCGAGGTAAATGTGCACCGAGACCAGCAGCGTGATCGTAAACGAGGTCGGCAGAACAAGGTGTAGCCAGTTGGGCGGATAAAACAGCGCCGTCTGCCAATTACCCAGAAACGGCTGACCGGAAAACGTATGCGGGTTCCACAGCGGCACGTCGCCCGCCGCTAGTCGGGAGAAGCCGTACTCCCGCCACCCCAAAAATTGCAGCAGCACATCCCCCCCCGGCGCCGAGATCACCGACCCCGACCCCGCCAGCAACGCCCGCCCGAAAAGCGCGAGCACCACTCCAGCAAGTAAAAACGTGGGCAACTGCCGCGATTGAAGAGCGTTACGCATACTTAGGTGGTGGGATGTTATCCGGGAGCTTGGTAGGGTGGAGCGCATGAGCGAAATGAAATCTGCGCCCCCACGGACGGGCGGCCGGGCCAACGACACGCTGCGTGACATCTCCGTTACCCGAGGGTTCACCTCCACCCCCGCCGGGTCGGTCCTGTGGAAGCAGGGGGGCACGGTCGTACTCTGCACGGCGTCGGTGACGGCGAAGGTCCCCGAGTGGTTTGGGCAGAATAAAAGCGGCGGCTGGGTGACGGCCGACTACGTCATGCTGCCCGGCTCGACCTCCCAGCGGAAGGACTGGCCGCGCATCGGCCACACCGACCCCCGTGGAACGGAGATCACCCGCCTCATCGGGCGCGTCCTGCGGGCGGCCGTCGACCTCGGAAAGCTCGGCCCCCACACCATCGCCCTGGACGGCACCGTTCTCCAAGCCGACGGCGGAACCCGCACCGCCGCGATCTGCGGCGGAATGGTCGCCCTCCGAGACGCCCTCTCGCGACTCCCTTCCGAACTGGGCATGCCCCGCGGCGACCCGTCGCCCGGGTGGATCGCCTCGCGGGCGGCATACGACCCGGGCCAGGTGCTGCTCGAGGGGGTGGCCGCGGTCTCCGTCGGCGTCATCGGCGGAGAGGTCCGCCTCGACCTCGATTACGCCGACGACTCCATCGCCGAGGTCGACCTCAACATCGCCATGACCTCCGGCGAGCACTTCATCGAGATCCAAGGCACAGCCGAGGAAGGGGGCGGCGGCGAAGTCGCGGGCCCCACCGGCTTCTCCCGCCCCGAACTCGACGCCATGCTTTCCCTTGCCGAAAAAGGCTGCCGGGAACTCCTGGCGATTCAGGGGCGGGCCTAAGCACGCTATCATGTGCCAAAGAGGTGTCGGCTATGCGAAGAAATTTGACTCAAATCGGTCGTGCGGCGACGTCTGTGTTGGTCGTGCTTTCGGTTTGCGCATCGTCTTGGGCGCAGAACGCGCCGCGTAGCGCCGCCGTAGCAGCGGCAGGCGCTCCCAACGCCGACAAGGCCAAGTCCGCCAAATTTACCATCCTCCTTCTTACTTGGGACGGTCCCGGCCACGTCAGAAAGTCGAAGGAAGCCCGCGACCGACTCGCCAAGCTCACCGGCATGCGCGACATGTACCTCGTCCACAGCGAAAACCTCTCAACCCTCTACAGCGGCTACTACGCCGCCATCAACTTCAACGAAAACGAAGCCGAAGCCGCCCGCGCCAAGACCGACATGGCCAAGCTCGTCCAGTTCCAGCTCGGCGAAGAACGCCCCTTCTCCGGCGCACTGATGGTCGCCATCCCCACGCCCGACCCCGAAGCGCCCCGCGAGTGGGACCTTAAAAACGCCAGGGGCGCCTACTCCCTCGAAATCGGAGCGTTCAAAGACCGGCCAGACCGCAAGGAAGCGGCGGTCTCGGCTGTCAAAGAGGCGCGAGGGCTGGGCCTTGAGGCATATTTCTACCACGGACCCACAACCAGCTCCGTCCTCGTCGGGGCCTTCCCCTCCGAAGCGCTCCGAACCATCCGCCCAGATACCCGCGTCGACGCCAGCAAGGAAATCCTCGTCGTCCCCTTCAAACCAAAAGACCTCCCCGAGTCCGGCGAGTTTCTCCAAGCCGACGGCACGACCGCCAAGGTCGTCGAGTTCCGCGTCGAAGTGGTCGACCTCCAACTCAAGTCCCTCATGCGCCAATTCCCGGAACACGCTGTCAACGGTTCCGTCGCCGTCCGACGCATCAGCGATCCCAAAACCGGCCAGGTCTTGGAGAAGTTCGCCGAATCCTTCGTCGTCGACATCACCCAAGTGCAGCGAGACTCCGTCCTGGCCGCCGGACCCGAAGGCGGCAGTCGACAGGGAATCGACACACCCTCGCCCGACGTCGTCGTCCCACGACCGTCCACCCCCGGCGGCGGGCTCAAGGGGATTCGGTAGTGGGGGGCCACGCAATGCGACGCCTGCTGGTGGCCTCGGGAAACGCGGGCAAGGTCCGCGAGTTCGGTGAGCTCTTCGCCCCCCTCGGCTGGTCCTGCGCCAGTCTCCAGACCCTCGCAGCCGAACGCGGCGTAACCATTCCCGAGCCCGAGGAAACCGGCCGCACCTTCCGTGCCAACGCCTGCCTCAAAGCTTCAGCCTACTCCCTCGCCGCGCGGCTATGGACCCTCGCCGACGACTCCGGTTTGGAGATCGACGCCCTCGGCGG
>JBBRUM010000291.1:0-5030 GCA_038247815.1 Tepidisphaerales bacterium
CGCAAGTCTTAAGCATTTCGCCTTCCGCCGAATTCACGTCCGCGCGGAGTGGAAACCCCTCGTTGCCTCGGCAGTAATCGGATAATCCGTCCCGGCGAAGTTTGCCGGTGACCTCCCGATCGTAACTTTCCTCATCTCCATTCCCATCATCTATCCGACACGACTTCACAGTGTGGGGTATAAGTGCCGAGTGACTTATATTTCGACATACGTCGATGCGTCGCCGAACCGTTGCGTATACCGAGACATCCTCATGAGTTCCAACTTCGAACAGCTCGAATCCCGCCGCCACTTTGCAGTCGATATTGGTGTCTCATTTTCTTTCCTGAACAACGAGGTGCCTCGTTACGTCATCCCGTCGGCGACGACGAAGTTCAAGAGTCAGTTCGTGATCTTCAATAGCGGGTCGGCTTTGCCCAGGGGTGCCAAACCCGCCGACGTCCGGATTGTGCTACGGCCAACGGGTGGCGGGGCCGATGTCACCATCGGCGTGGTCAAGGGCTCGGTCGTCGCCGGGATCAAAGCAGGAAAGAGCAAGCTCTTCAATCAGGCCATCACCATCAAGCCCAACACCGTCCCCCAAAGTGACTACCGGCTGGTACTCACCTTCGACGGCACCTCGATCGGCGACTCTCAGCCCGAGAACAACTCCTCGCAGATTTTCAACAACCTCACCACTGTCACCGCCAATCCCCCCGGTCCGATGGACGGCTATGGCATAGGCAACAAGGTGACTTTCACCAAGACCGGCGTCGCGGAAGGCAACGGAGTTGCGGGCCTTGTTCATGAGGTGGGCACGTTCCGCGATTCCCGTGGGAATGTCGGTGGGTACGACGTGGCAATCCAAAACCCGAGGTTTCCGCTTCCCGGCACGCTGGACTTCAGCGCCCCGGGCGTTTCGGGCAACAACAGCCAGTTCTTCTTCAACACCAAAAAGCTCCGCACACTCAACAAAGTCACCCTCGAATTCACCAACATCCAAGCCGGGTCGATCGGGTTCATCCAGCGTCACCAAGACGGGGTGATCTACTTCAAAGTTGCCAAGTAACAATCTCGTTTTCCCTCCGGCTTTTGTACACTCACGCTCCGACCGCCATCACCACGGGCGTTGCGTTTCGGCGGGCTTCTGCTTCAATCCCCCCATGGCGTCGTTCTTTGATGTCCACGCGGAACTCAACAAGCGCCCGGACAAGGAGCCCGAGAAACGCCCGCGCGCCGACCCCGTCACGGTCTCCCACTTCACCGCACAACTCAAAGCCGCCCTCAAAGGGGCCTTCCCCCACACCGTCGCCGTCAAGGGCGAAATCTCCAACTTCAAGGGCCCCAACCACTCCGGCCACCTGTATTTCTCCGTCAAAGACGCCGGGGCGGTCCTGCCCGTGGTGATGTTCGGCAGCGCGGCCCGCAACCTCAAGTTCAAGCCCGCCGACGGGATCGAGGTCGTCGTCACCGGCAGGATCGACATCTACGAGCAGGGCGGCAAGTACAACTTCATCCTCTCCTCCATCACCCCCGTCGGCACCGGCGCACTTGAACTGGCGTACCGGCAGGTTTACGCCAAGCTCGAATCCGAGGGCCTCTTCGCCCCCGAACGCAAACGCCCCATCCCGCCCTACCCCCGCACGATCGCCCTGGTCACCAGCAAAGGCGCAGCGGGTTTGCAGGACCAACTCAAAGTCCTCCGCGGGTTTCCCTTCCTCCGACTCATCGTCGTTCACGTTCCGGTTCAGGGCGAAGGCGCGGGCGAGCGAATCTCGGCTGCGCTGGATGGGGTGAACAAGCACGCCTCCGCCCTCGGGGGGATCGACTTGATCCTGCTCGGCCGCGGCGGCGGGAGCTTCGAGGACCTCTTCGAGTTCTCCCGCGAAGAGGTCGCCCGGGCCGTCGGCCGGTCAAAGATCCCCGTAATCACAGGCATTGGCCACGAGGTCGACACCGCCATCGCCGACCTCGTCGCCGACCACCACGCACACACCCCCACCGCCGCAGCCGCCTTCGCTGTGCAACACTGGGCACTGGCTGGCGAGTTCGTCGCCTCAGCCGACCTCCGCCTCCGCCGCGAGATCCGCTCCCTGCTCAACGAGTCCGCCCGTCGCACCGACCGCGCCGCCCGCCACCCCTTCCTCCTACGCCCCGAAGAGATCACCGCCCGCCGCCACGTCCGCGTCGACGACCGCGAGAGCAAACTCGAGCTCGCCCAACGCGCCGTCCTCACCCGCCTGCGCAACCGCGTGGACTCCGTCGAAGCTCGCCTGACAAAACACGACCCCCGCCGCGTGTTGCTTCAGCGCCGCGACACGCTCTTCCGCGCCCAATCCCGCCTCTCAGCAGCAGCAGGTTTCCGCCTTCGCCGCCTCGAATCCCGACTGGCCACACTCCAATCCCGCCTCGACCGCCGCGGCCCCGCCGTCGCCATCACCGTCGCCACCCAGAAACTCGCCAACCTTCACTCCCGCCTCGCCCGGGGAACCTCGGCTGTCCTCACCCTCGCCTCCCGCCGCGTGTCCTCAGCCGACGCGCAGCTTCGCGTACTCGGCCCCGACAGCATCCTCGCACGCGGTTTCTCAATCACCCGCAACGCCGCCACGGGCAAGGTACTCCGCTCGCCCACCGACGCCGAAGTGGGCGACACCCTCCTCACCCGACTCGCCGGCGGCGAACTCATCAGCAAAGTCATACGCCCCGAACCCACCGAAACCAACGGCCTCAACCCTCCGGCTGAGACCGTCTCTTGACGTTCATCACCGGCAAAGACGCCTGAATTCGTAACGACTCCGTGAAAAACTGCACGCTCTGCCGGCGCGACCGTCCGCAAGCCGCCACTGCCATGTGGGGGTCCGAAAACACCGCAGACTCACCCGCCGCGGAGATCATGCACGCTGTGGATTGCAACAACGCGGTAAGGCAGTAAGCCAAGAACTACACGCGTCCAGAGCATTCCGCCGATCAATTGCACGAAGTGGCAAAATCGGAAATGAAACGGCCTCCGCGTGCGAAACACGCGGGGGCCGGTGTGAACTAACCGGGGAAGTCGATTAATTCGAACGGCGGCGACCGAGCAGCAACGCCGCCGGGGCCAGAAGCACCGCAGCCGAAGTCGGCTCGGGGATGGATGCAACCAAGACTTGATTGCCCGTCGTCAGGCCCCCGCCTCCAAAGAACTGGAACCCGAATTGGCGCACGTTGTTCAGATCGGGGATGCCCACAAGGTTCAGAGACACAAGGGTGGGGACGCCGGCGGCGAGGTTCACTAATCCGGATTCGTTGAATTGAAAACCATCGCCGGTTTGGACGAACAATTTTGTTCCCGTCACGCCCGAGACGTTCGTTACGAGCACGTCAAACGACGTGGACCCGGAGATGTTGGCGTTGAAGTTGGTTTTCTGCACCGCGACGCGGGAGAAACCGATCATCGTGGCGTCGAGGGTCATCGTCAGCAGAGCGCCGTCGCCACTGGGGGCGATGGACGTCAGCGAACCACCGCCGCCGAAGTCGGAGAACGTCATGCCCTGTAGGTCGGCGGCTGAGGGCGTATAGGCCCCCGCGACCGAACCGGCGAGCAAACAAATTGAAGCGGCCGCCATCACACAGGCGCGGCGGGTTGTTGCAACGAATCCCATTTTCCTCTCCTCCCGGCGAACGCCGGATCGATTCCATATGGCGCAATCTCGTGGGACGGTTCCTTGCCACGGGGATCGCGCCGATTCCGCAGCCGCCAATCGACCGACCCCGAACCCGGCGGAGTTCAGACCTCCACCTGCCCGAGGCAATCGTTCTTGGAAGGGTACCTCCGCGAACATCGATTGCCATAGGTAATATATATAAAAACAGCCCGTTCCATCGTCTGCAGGGCCAAACATGCTGTCCAGCCCCGCCGAACTGTCAAGATGGGCGGACTCTAACGCGCCCTCCCACCCGCCGCCTACCGCCGCCGCCGCCACAATGCGAGCATCGGCACCGCCAGCACCGCCACCGACTCCGGCTCGGGGATGGGGATCAGCACATAGCCGGAAACGACCCCGTTAAAGAGGCCTTGGCCGACGACGTTGCCGTTGTCGGCGATGCCCAGGGCGGCTGATGAGGTGTTGGTCGTCAGGTTCCAGCCGGTAGGGTTGTCGAGCAGGTTCTGGATGAGGTGGGTCTGGAGACCGTCGTAGAGGAAGGGGAGTGCGAAGGCGGAGGAGGCTGTTCCGACGACCCAGCCGTCTCTGTTGACGCCACGGGCGCTGCCAGTGGTGGCGCCGGTGGGGAGGGGGACGGCGGTGGTGCCTGAGGCGGGGGTCCAGAGGAATGGCTTGCCGTTCGCGCCGTTGAGGGACGACGAGCCTGCGACGAACCCGTTGGAGGCCAAGGCGAACGCGATGCCCGCGTTGTCGCCGGGGAGGGAGGGGAGGATGGTTGCGGCGGGGTCGGTGGGGTCGAGGTAAAAGGGGAGGGTGACGGCTGCATTGGTGGGGCTGAGCGCTTGGCCGACGACGCGACCGGCGTCGTTGATTGCGAAGGCGGTGACGAGGCGGCCGCCGTCGATGGTGGTTTGGGTGAGGATGGCGCTGCCCGAGGGGGAGAACGTGGCGGCGAACTCGACCGAACCGCCGCCGACGGAACCGGATGAGACCTCGGTGTTGTTGATTGAGAACGCCCGACCGCCGGTTTGACCAGAAGGGAGCGGCAGGGCGGTGGCGACACCGTTTTTCCAGAGGATGGGTAGGCCACCCGAGCCGAAAAAGGTGGTTGCGCCGGTTCCGACGATGGTTCCGGAGTCGTTGACGCCGCGGCCCTGGGAGAAGTTGCGGACTGGTGAGATGAGGTTGGGCAGGGCGGAGGTTGTCGTGGTGGCGGAAGAGAAGAGGACGGCGCGACTTCCACCGCCGCCGGCAGCGGAGATGTTGGCGAAACCGGTGGCGAAGTTCCCGGACGGGGAGATGCCCTGACCGGAAGCGGCGGTTGAGTTGGTGACCGGGCCGAGGTTGTAGATCGTATAGAGCGGGGCGGCAAGGGCGGGGGTGGTTGCCAGTGAGATTACGAGAAGA
>JBBRUM010000292.1:0-5016 GCA_038247815.1 Tepidisphaerales bacterium
AGCGCGGCGGCTTTGGATGACACGGCAAGGGTGATCGACTCACTGACCTCAGAAACACGGCGCGCAAGACTCATGGCTCGACCTCAATTCAAGCAAATATTTATCAAACACCCCATCCAACCCCCCCAGACGCTACAACCACTGCCTCCGCCCGACAAGGCAGAGGAAAATTGGTGCACTTCGATCTTATCCAAAGGTTACGCACTTCCGATGTAATTTTGGTGGTCGCCGCGTAGATCTCTGGCGGATTATCGCCTAGCTGAAACGGATCGACCCGAAAAAAGGGGTTCCTATGTTGCCCATCAGTGTCGTCGAAAAGTTGGTGGCCTGTCGCGGAATGCGCTTCGGTGGGCCCACGCACGAGCGCCGCAAGCACACTCGCTTCCCGTTCCGAGCCACCGCCGCCCTACGGAATCTGCTCGATGGAAAAACCGGCCCGCCGATCCGGGCCATCGTCAAGGACATCAGCTTGTCGGGCGTGGGGCTGGTGATCCTCAAGGGCACGCCCCTCAGCGAGCACTGGATAGTCGTGATTCCCTCTGCCCGCGGGGAAGTCGTACTGAAGTGCGCACTCGCCCGCAGGTCGAGCGCGGGCTCTTCCCACGAAAACGTCGGGGCCTCGATCGTCGGGATGCTCTCGCCCGGCTTGGTCGTCTCGACCGGAACCGCCGTCTCTTCGCTCACGTGGGAATTCGTCGACGCCAAGCCCGTCCTCAACTGATCCACTCGAAACCGTTCCGCGCCAATCAGACCATCGGCGGGCGTTCTCGAATCGGCGCGCCGCGCTTCATCGCCGCGCCGGCGAGATACTCCCGGATCCCCGACGCGTCTCCCGAATCGAGCATTCGAATCAGTTCGTCGGTCTCCGTGCGAAGTCTCTTCAGCGCGTCAGCGACGTAGTCGCGGTTGTCCATCAGGATGTCGCGCCACAAGTCCGGGTCGCCGGCGGCGACGCGGGTCGCGTCGCGGTACCCCGCGCCCGACAACTCCAGCGCCGGCAGCGACTGCACCGTAACCAGCATCGACGCCGTCGCGTGCGGCAGATGCGACACCGACGCCACGAGCCTGTCGTGCGTGTCGGCGTCAAGAAACGTAACCCGTGCATGCAGCGCCTCCCACAACTCCGCCACCGCAGTCGTCGCAGGCCCGAGTCGATCCGCCGCGGCGGCCGCAGCCGAACCGGTCGACGCGCGCATCGGCAGCACAAACGGCGTGACAATCACCGGCGCGTGCACAAACAAGTCCTCCCGCGCGTTGTCCGGCCCGGAACGCTCGCCCCCCGCCATCGGGTGCGAACCGACGAAGTGCACCGTCTTGGGCAGCAAATTCCCGGCGAGTCGGCAAACCGTTCGCTTGGTCGAACCAACGTCAGTCACAATGGTTCCCGGTGCAAGGTGCGGCGCAATAGCGCCCAGCACACTCTCAAACGTACCCACCGGCGTGGCGAGCACCACAAGATCCGCCCCCTTCACCGCCGTCACAAGATCACCCGTAAACTCATCGGCCAGGTCCATCTCCCGCGCACGCAGCAGCGTCACATTCCGATGCGCATATCCCACAACCACCGGCGGATTAATCAGTCGCCGCAGCGCAAGGCACAACGACCCGCCGAGCAGCCCCAAGCCGATGACAGTCACGCGACGAAATTTCACAACCGCGAGAGTAATTCCAAACCCCCCGATTGTCATCGCCCGGAAGAAAATTGACCCCACCCCAACACCACGCAGTAAACTTTGCAGATCCTTGCAATGCCCCTGAAAACCATCCCCCCAGAGAAGTTGAAGTGCAGGCAGTGGAGAATAGACTTACCCCACCGAACGGGAGAGACGCCCAAGGCGGTAAACCGAAAGTTGCTATGGCAGAAACATTGACCGCCGCTTCCAGTGGAAAGGGTATTCCGGCGACGACCGTTCAAATCGTCACCTCACCGGCCCCGGCACCGAAAGTCATCGGTGCCGGTCGACAAGTCCTCGAATTCGAAAAACCCCTCTCAGAACTCGAACGCCAAATCGCCGACCTTGAAACCCAACAAACCACCCGCAAGATCGACTGCTCAGCCGAGATCCGCCGCCTCCGCGAGAACCACACCTCCCTCCTCCGCAAAACCTACGAAAACCTCACCGCTTGGGAAACCGTCCAAGTCGCCCGACACCCCCAACGCCCCCTCTTCAAAGACTACGTCGAAATGGTCTGCCGCGAGTTCCGCGAGATCCACGGCGACCGCCACTTCGGCGACGACGCCGCCATCCGCTGCGGACTGGCGAGAATTGGTGGTCACAAAGTCATGCTCATCGGCCACCACAAGGGCCGCGACACCAAGGAAAAAGTGCAGTGCTTCTTCGGACTGGCACACCCCGAGGGCTACCGCAAAGCCCTCCGCTGCATGAAGCTCGCCGAAAAATTCGGCCTGCCGGTCGTCACACTCATCGACACCCCAGGCGCGTATCCCGGCATCGGCGCCGAAGAACGCGGGCAAGCCGAGAGCATCGCCCGAAACCTCATGGAAATGTCCCGACTCCGCACACCCATCGTCAGCGTCGTCACCGGCGAAGGCGGCTCCGGCGGGGCACTCGGCATCGGCGTCGCCGACAAGGTCGCCATGATGGAGTTCGCCTGGTACTCCGTCATCTCCCCCGAAGCCTGCTCCGCTATCCTCTACAAAGACAACTCCGCCAGCGCCCAACTCGCCGAAAGCCTCAAACTCACCAGCAAACACCTCAAAGCCCTCGGCGTCATCGACGCCGTCGTCTCCGAACCCCTCGGCGGAGCCCACCGCGACCCCCACCACGCAGCCCACCAGCTCGAGCAGTTCGTCGGCAAAGCCATCCGCGACCTCAAAAGGATGAAGGTCGAGAACCTCCTCGAACGACGGTACGAAAAGTTCAGGAATATGGGCGAATACGCCGCGGCTGACTGAGCCCGACTGAGTCGACGCGCCCAGTGGCGTAGCATGGGGGCAGATGAGCAGCTACACGCAGAGCATCCAGAGTCTGATCTCGGAGTTGTCGCGCCTCCCCGGGATAGGAGCCCGCTCAGCCGAGCGGATCGCGTTTCACCTGCTCAAGCAGAGCAAGGAAGACGCCATGCGCCTCGCCGACGCCATCGCCGACGTCAAAACCAAAATCAAACACTGCCAGACCTGCTACAACCTCACCGAAGAAGACCCCTGCCGCATCTGCCGCGACCCCCGCCGCGACCAAAGCCTCGTCTGCGTCGTCGAACAACCCAAAGACCTCCTCGCCCTCGAAGCCGCCGCCGCCTACGGCGGAACCTACCACGTCCTCCTCGGCCGAATCGCACCCCTCGACGCTGCCGGCCCCGACGAACTCACCATCGCCGCCCTCCTCAAACGCCTCGAAGCCGGCGGAATCCACGAACTCATCATGGCCACCAACCCCACCATGGAAGGCGACGGCACCGCCCTCTACATCACCGACCTCGTCAAAACCCGATTCCCCACCGTCCAAGTCACCAAACTCGCCCGCGGCCTCCCAGCCGGCGCGAGCATCGAATACGCCAACCGCAACATCCTCGCCGACGCCCTCTCCGGCCGACGGAAGATGTAAAGACGTAGCAATTGCTCAGACTCTTTCAGACGTAGAACGGACAAGACCGGAGGGTTTTTGGTCTTTCTGTCCCGTGTTTTGTCAGAGTCAGACCGAGCCACTCTTCTTCGCTCGAACTCCTTCAGGGCCGATCCGAACGGGGGCAGCTTACGACGGTCGTGTGGACCCTGGAAAATCGCCCGAGAAAGTCCCTCGCCTACCAAACCCCGGCCGAAGTCTTCAATCCCTCGCCGGGGCGGTTGTTGCGGTTAAAGTCTTGATTCAGCCAAGTTCTTAAAACGATTCATGCAGAGGCAAAATGTACCCAGCGAATTTCTTCTCGTTGTTTCCGGCGTTCCCTGTGCAAAACACCTGTTTCGTGGCGATGAGCTTCGCTCCTCAATTTTCGAATCGTTGGCAAAAAGTGATTGAGCCAGCAATCAGAAATGTTCTTGTCAACGGCGCACCACTATTACCAATCCGAGTAGATCAGAGGACGATCAATGATTCAATTCTCACCGAAATCTTGATGGGGATAGGACGATGTCGGGTGATGTTCGCAGACGTCACCACAATGGGTATGATTAACGGCCGCGCATTTAGAAACGACAATGTGATGTATGAGGTAGGAATCGCCCACGCACGCCGACAGCCCCCAGAGGTAGTACTCTTCAGATCCGATAGCGATCAGTTACTGTTTGACTTGGCGAACGTGCGCGTGAACTCCTACGACCCTGACCGAAATCCGGCTGGTGCATTCCAAGCCGTCCGGAATGCCCTGTTTTCGGCTCTTAAAGAGGTGGAGCTATGGAAGAATCTCGCCGTTGAACGAGCAGCCGAGGCACTTGACGCATCGGCATGGGGGATGCTCGACAGTATCCGGACGACGACGATAACCCACCCGACCGACTTTCAACGTGAAGTTCTCATGTGGCGGGTGATCGGCATGGGCTTAATCGAGGTCAAACAAGAACCGGTCACCGTAGATACGTTAAGAGCAGTTCCAGACTTCCAGCATCACCGATTTATCACGTATGGCCTGACACCTTTCGGCCTCGCAGTGCTACAGCACCGTGAAATCAAGCTGGAACTTCCCATGTTGGTAACGAGATTAAGGCAAGCAGGAAGAAACCCTGACGGCACACTCATTGTTTCGGCACCTCCTGTCACTTCGGCGGAGATTCCGTAGACGTAGCTCCATACTTTATTCATTCACCCAATAACGAACCGGCTCAACGGGGACGGCGGCTGAACGGGGACCGCGGCTGAACGGGGACGCAGCTACTTCCAAGACGCTGAACGGGGACGACGCTGAACGGGGACGCAGCTACTTCCGAAGGCTTCTGACATCGCCGAAGTAACTGGTGGTCCCCGTAACTGGCGGCGCACACGCCATCACTGACCCGTCACTCGCCGTTGATGCGTCGGCATCCGCTAATCGCCACCCCCCCATTTGAGGTGTTGCGCAATC
>JBBRUM010000293.1:0-5010 GCA_038247815.1 Tepidisphaerales bacterium
AACTCCGAAACACCCGCGGCGCCGCACGGCTGGAAACCAAAACCGTCCGGCAAATGCAGGACACCGCCGCCGAATCCCGCGCCAACGCCCAAGCCGCTGACAAAGGCAACATGACCAAGGCCCCGGCTGCGGTGAAGTAATTTTGCTCGCTCATGTTGAATGCTACGGTGATACGAGAACAATCGATATGTGATTGGTAATACAAATTACACAATCGGCGGAACATCGATTTTCATATTTTTTGACTGTTTTTCGGGGCAGATAGGGTATTCTCAGGCGATGCACTTGAAAACGATTGCATTGTGCCTTGGAATGGCGGGTGTGCTGTCTGTCGCACCGCTCGTATCGATATCGATGGCGAGTGAGGCGTCAGTAGTATCGTCCCGTGCAACTACGACCGGTTCATCGGCGTGGGATGCTGAACTGTTGTATGAACAGAATGAGATAGCTCGATCGCGGATTCGTTCAATTGAGTACCGAGCTAAGATTGTCTGGTCGGAACGAGGCGATAGTGGTGAGTGGATGGAAACGCCGTCCGTTGTCGAAGTTCGGCGACAGGATCCGTTGCTGTTTGTTCGGGCCGAGAGAACTGTGAAGCAGCTCCGGAAGCTGCCCGAGAGCGCCGGGTCGGCGTTGGACATCAAGGGTCAGTCCGTTCAGAACCACCGTGTCCTCATCCGCCAGGAGGATTCAGTCCTGTGGAGCGATGGGGATGAGTTTGCAACCAAGGTCGATCATTCGCGCCCGGATGAAATGTCCGAGGGCAGGCGCGAGGCATTGGAGCCTTATCTGCCGGAGGATCTCCTCCTTTTTGGATTCGGCAACGGTCAAGGCACGATTCGCAACGACCGTGAAGCCCTTTTGCCACGCACGCAGTGGCGAGTTGCGGTTGAACCCGGCACATCGCTGGTAAGGGTCGACGTGTTGCACCCGGATGATGCGCCGGAGCGAACGTTGTGGTTCGATCCTTCGAAGGATTTCATCGTCGTAAAGCATGTCACGTTCGACGACAAGGGAGAGAAGAGGCGCGAAACACTGGTGGAAGCATCACGATTAGACCCGGACGGCGTGGTTGTCCCGACGAGAGTTGAACAAACGACCTACGCGGCGGCTGATGTGAGGCGTGCACGTGCAGCGGGCGAGAATGTGGCAATTCGGAAAAAGGTGATCGAAGTGTCGGTTGTTTCCGTGAATCGAGAGTTCGGGGAGGCTGGATTCAATGTGGGTCTGCTGCAGCTGCCACCAACGGTCCCGGTTCTTCGGAAGTTGCAGAATGGGATCTCGGAGACGGAGCGAGCAGTGGGTGGCGAGATTGTGCCGTGGGAAGTGGCGGGATCGCTCCTTGCCCCGTCACAGCAAGGTTGGCAACCCAAGTCGTCAGCCGAGGGAGCCTCATCGACGCCAAGCAATGTACTCGCCGCGTCAGCCGGTAGCTCGAAGGACGTCAGTCCAACACACACCCGTCAATGGGTTGCGAGCGCGGCCATCATCGCTGCCGCCTTCTCTGCCGCCTTGGTCTATTTTCTGCGGTACTCGAAAGATCGAACGAAAACGACATAAAAGTGTCTCGTGAACCGAGTCAATGTGTTAGCGGAGTCCAATAATTTTTGAAGGGAGCACGTATGTCAAAAGTCGCAAAAGCAGTCGGTTTTTTCATGGTTTCGGTACTGGCGGTAGGGACGTCTTCAGGGCAACAGGCGAATTGCTTTTCAACGGCGATATAGACATGTCCGGGACAGAATAGGACCACATGCAATCCGTGCAGTTTGCCGGACGGTTGCGGGTACGAACTTCGAGTGGCAGAAGGTCCCGTTTGTATCGCGACTCTTGAGGTAGGCAAGAAGGACTGCATTAACATCATTTCAACTTGCACCATCCTTCGCCAGTGTTTTTCTTCGGATGTTCCTTGTCTTCGAGGACAGCGGGGAAGTTATGTGTGCATTCCTGATTGACCTCAGGTACTTCTAAACGGGACTTTCTCGATTGCCAACCCAGGTGGCATCAACTGCCCTCCCTGATCAGGTGAATGGAGTCGCCGTGCGTAAATTGTCTCCGTCAAGGCATTTAGTTTTGTTGTCAGTGATTCTGATTAGCGCGGGAGTTGTATGGCTGTGGTCGAGACCGTCGGGCGAAGGTGAGATTGTGATTCCGTCGCCACCGGAGTTGACCGGTGCCTCCCAAGTGTATGACTTTGGATACATTAAGGATGATGGGGTTCTACGTCATTCGTTTACCATTACGAACAAAGAATCCGGCAAATGGCGATTCAAGGGGATCAGATCGAGTTGCGGTTGCACGACCTCGGAGAAGATCCCGGACGTCATCCCGCCTGGCGGAACCGCCACCATCCCCATTACCATGACGGCCGAGTCGGGTGCAGGTCGGGTTGAACAAAACGTGTATCTCGACCTTGAAGACGGCAGGAAGATTACGCTCAAGCTTCGCGGTTTTGTGGTGAGGTCAATCCTTCCGTTTCTCATACAGGAATCGCCACTGCGGCCCGACCAACCGCTTCGGTTGGAGGTCGCACTTCATCCGTCGTCCAGTGGTACTGTGTCGGTTCGGCGCATCGAGAGTACCATTCCCGCCGTGCTGGTTGGGGTGCGGGGCGGCGACATGCCAAAAGTGCCGGGTCGGGAGAGCCTGACCGCCATCGTTCAGCTTGATGTTTCATCAATTGAGGGGCGTCTCGATGTTCCTCTCACCTTCCACCTTAACGGTTCCCCGGAAAGTCCACTTTCGACACGGGTTGTTGGTCATGTGCTCGGGCACGTCGAAGCCGAGTCTACGCGGATCACGATCGGCCCGATGCGTCCCGGCGAGCGCGGTGAGCGTGTTCTTCGCCTTTATGCTCCGCGCGGAAAAAAGTTTACGATTGCAGGCGTCCAAACGTCACCGGAGAGCGCGAGCGAGCTGGTGACTACGCCAAATGACCCAGTCAGCACAACTCCGGTCACGGAAGCCAGTTTCAAGGTGACGGCTGTCGGAGAACCAATGCAGAAAGCCACACGTGTTCGGTATGAGGTGATTGTTTGGGTCGATGGGCAGCAACGGACGGTGCCGGTTGAATTGTTTCTGCTTTCTTCGGGCCCCATTTGAAGGCAACGTTCACCGGATTACTGGCAAACCGACGTGTCGCCTTAGTCTCTCACCGCCCCGCAAAAACAACCGCGCCGCATCCAGGTCGGGTCGGATACGGCGCGTTGGAGAGAAAAGAACGTGTATTCGCCATTCGCCCGCGTGGAGGTTTCCCCACGCTCGCGTTCCGGCGTTTGATTCCTATCGCCGGCGTCGGGAGAGCATCGGAGCGGCCATCGCCAAAACGCACAGCCCCGCCGGTTCGGAAATCGTGATCACAAAACCCTGGAAGGCGCTGTTGAGACCGGTGATCTTCTGACCGTCGGCGGAAATGCCAAGAGGCGACTCGAGGATTCGGTCCTCGGGCAGGGGCACGCCGGCTGCGAGCGCGAGATCTGTCAGGTCGAGGAGGCCTTGGCCTTCGACCCAGAGGTACCCGCGACGGAAGGTGCCCGGACCGAACCCGAAGATCCGTTCGTAGGCGATAAACGACATGCCGTCGTCGGCAAAGTCCGTGCCGCCGGTGAAGAGCGGTTCCCCGTCCGTCGGCCCGAGCGTGCCGAGCGAGGTGACGAGGTCAAGCCGGATGTTGAAGATCCAATTGAGCCCAACGTACCCCGCGCCAGTGACGTAAAGGCGGTCGGGGGAGACGGCGGAGGCTTCGCCGAGGGGGTTGCCTTGAAAGCTCAACCATCGTTGGACCCCGTTAACCCAGACGGCCGCTTGTCTGCCGAGGTCGCCGTCCTGCCAGCCGACAACGACGTCGCCGTCGTTGGAGATGGCATTGGCGCGGGAGCTACTGCCCGTGACGGTGGCCCCGAGGTCGGTGACAACGCCGCTCGCCTCGGACCACTTGACGCCGTCGACCGTGCCAGCGTCGACCCAGCCGAGACCGACGATGTGCTGGCCGTTGCGGCTCATCCCCCAATTGGAGCTGGACTCGATCCCCGAGGAGCCGCCGATGTTACCCACCGGAGTCCGCACGACGGTTTCCACGTTGTAGATCGCGAGTTCCGAGAGGTCGGTGGAGGGGTTGGTGAAGTTTCCGCCGACGCGCGTACCGTCGAGGGTGATGTCGGCTTGGCCTCCGCTGCCCAAGCCTGCCGTCGCGCCATCGCCACCGATAAAGTCGAGCAGATCGGGATTGCTGGGTTTCCAGAGGAAGTAGCTGCCGGAGTTTTCGCCAATGACGGTGCCGTTGTTGGCGATGGCGTAACCCTAAGAGCCTACCCCCAAGGTGCTGTTGAGAGCGGGCGGTAAGTGCCGACGCCGAGGTAAAAGCGAGTGCCCCGATGAGTGCTGTGAGGGGGGTCAGCATGACGGTGGTGGGATGGCACGGACGAGCAGATGAGCCGAAAAGAGTTGACGAATCCATGCATTTTCTCCTCGGTCAGAATCGCCAAGTTACTCGGAATTTGCGAATAATCTGGGCTATGAAGTCTGGCAAACTTTTCTTGGAAGAATTTTTTAGTATCATGTTCGGCAGGATATTAATGCAGATATGAGAATCGAAGCACCCACGACAACTCCCCTTAGCCAGCGGAAGCAGGGGTCTCTTCATCCCGACCTCACGGCAGCGGTGCACGCCCTTTGCGGTGCGCTCACGGAAATGCTTACCGAGGTCGGGGCGGACGTCAGTCGGCCCCAAGAGGTTTCTCGTAAACTATTGTTGGATAAGAGCTTGTCGTGGAAATTGAGTCGGATCGTCGGCGCCACGGAGGTGCACGAAGCGTTGCAACACTTGCCGGGTGACGCGGCGGTGCGGATTTTGATCCGAGCCGTCGAGCGTGCCGGTGGCTCGGCAAAACTTCGCCAAAAAACGCAGCAAACGATGGGGTGGTTACAGGAGACGGTTTGTGCGCGGATCGGGGACAAGGCGACGTTGGAGTTGGTGGTGGATGCATTGCCGGATGAGACGGGAGAGCGACTTGC
>JBBRUM010000294.1:0-4990 GCA_038247815.1 Tepidisphaerales bacterium
AGGTGGGCCACGTCACAGTCGGCGACGAGATGCCGACAGGCCCGCGCGGCGTTGCCCGCGGTGTAGCACTCCAGGCCCACCGGCTCGGGAATGTAGTGCACGGTTACCTTGGACGCGCCCGCGATCGAACCCAGCAATTCCGAGATCTGCGCCGTGGCCGATGGCGTGCGGTAAACCAGCATGTGCACGTCGTGCCCCGCGAGCGCCTGCGTAACCACGAGCTTGATCGCCACCACGGGCACGCCGCCAGCCGAGGGGTCCAGCGTCCAAACCACGTGCAGGATTTTCAGCGGCCCTCCTTCGGGAAGGACCTTCACGCGATGTTCCCGCACCGACTCACTCGCCTTTCGACGCTTCCTATACAGCTCCGTACACTGACCACCGATCCGCGACCAAGTATAATGTTCCGCCACTAGTTTAGACGCCCGCCTACTCATTTTCTCCCGCAAACACGGGTCGGAAATGATCCGCAGCAACGCTCCACCAATGACATCGGGGTTTAGGGATACGACATTCCCCGATCCGCTTTCCTCCACTTCGGGGAAGTGACACGCATGACTTACCACAGCCGGAACACCCATCGACAACGCCTCGAGGATGGCTACCGAGAAACCCTCCTGCCTGCTGGGCAGACAAAACACCGTCGCATCCCTCAGCGCGGCGTACTTCTCCTCTCCGTACAACGCCCCAGTCAGCAGCACGCGGTCGGTCAACCCCAAAGCTCTAATCCGCTCCTGAAACTTCTCCCGTTTGCCTTCGTCGGGACCCGCGACCACGAGCTTCACCTCAGGGTCCCGCTTCGCCAACCACGCGAACGCGTCCGCGAGGTAGTCCAACCCTTTCTTGAAATGTAGTCGGGAGAGAAACAGTACAATCGGTGAATCCCCCAGTTCGGGGTATAGCTTGCGAAAGGCCCCCGCCGATGGAGCACTGGCGACCGACTCCAGATACACGCCGTTGGGCACCACCTCGATCGGACACCGCACGCCGAGCAGCGCGATCAGATCTCGTTCATCGCGATTGAGCGCGTGAACGAACGATGCCTCGTTCAGCGCACGCTTCCAACCCAGCAAAAGCGCAGCCTTCTTCTTCATGTGTTTCTGCGTCAGCGACCAGGGATCGAGCATCCCCGCAGGGCGGACCACATAGGGGACGCGGTGCTCCGCGGCGACACCACAGGCGGCGAACAGCATCGGCTCCCAGAAGCCGTGGACGTGCACGACGTCGGCTCCGCGGATCAAATCAGTTAACAGCGTTCGAGCTCTTGGCACAAGAACCCGATTAACGCCCGCCTCACGCCCCAGCAGTTTGACGCTAACTCTCTCTACGCCGGGGACCCAAGCGAACGCATTAGGCACCGACGCATTATCGTCTGATGCGGTATCGTCTGAGCGCGCGATCAGCATAACATCATGACTCTCAGCAGCTTGCGCAGCCGAAAGCTGTACCGCCACCGCTGGCGGACCCCCATTCTGGGGGGCTAACGAATCAATGATGTGGACTATCCGCATTTCCCCTAAGTCGTCTGTTTTGGGGACCGAGTCAAGTGAATTACACTTCACTCTCAGACCAGCCGACGCCGATACGAAAAGGCCAGCGACACACCTTTCCCGATGTCCAACGCTCAATCGCTGAAACCCCGATAATATTGTCTAAGTTGACAATTTCTTCCCATGTCATCCCCCATCGATCTCACCCCAGTCCCCGACGCACGACCGAAGCTTGT
This sequence comes from Tepidisphaerales bacterium, assembly GCA_038247815.1. Classification (GTDB taxonomy): domain Bacteria; phylum Planctomycetota; class Phycisphaerae; order Tepidisphaerales; family Tepidisphaeraceae; genus JBBRUM01. Next base: position 1,727 of record JBBRUM010000294.1, read on the forward strand.
GATGCTTTGCAACGCACAAACACCGTACCGTTTGGCGTTGCATCTTCGGATTGCGCAGGAAATTCCCGCGATTCGGCTGGTATCAGCTTTCACCCACGAAGTGTCCAATTCGCCGTGGGTAATCGAGTCGCCACCTGAGATTGGTCCGGTTTTTTTTGGTCACGGAACGTCGTCCGACACAGGACTTCGACAATCGCGGGCGGAATGGGGGAAGGGCGGGAGGGTCATCGAATATTTGCGATCCATTCGCCCAAGTGTTGTGATAGTCCATGGTTACAATGATGTCGGACGCTTGCGTGTGCTGCATTACTGTCAATCGGCTGGGATCCCTGCGTTCATATGGGGCGATTCGAATGTAAAGTCGGATCAAGCACGGGGGATAAAGAAGTTGGTGAAGTCTGCATATATCCGGCATGTCCTATCGAAAACGGTGGGGACGATGGTGTGCGGGTCGTTGGGGAAGCAGTTTTTTGTTAGTTATGGTGCCGATCCACAACGAATATATTATGTTCCATATGAGCCGGATTATAAGGCAATTCAATCCTTATCGGAAAGTCGCGTAGTTACTGTGGCAGAGCGGTTTGGCTTGGCGGCTGGTCGTCGCAGGATTGTATATTCGGGGCGACTAGTTGGTGTGAAGCGGGTGGATTTGCTGGTTCGTGCGTTTGTTGTACTGGCTGGTGCGAGGCGTGATTGGGACTTGGTAATTGCGGGGGACGGTAAGTTGAAGGGTGAGTTGCAGGCTCTTGTTCCGCGGGAGCTGGAGGGTCGGGTGAAGTGGTTAGGATTTTTGTCGGATCAGGGGGACGTGTCGGCTGTTTATCGGAATTCGGATGTTTTGTGCTTGGCGAGCGAGCATGAGCCGTGGGCGTTGGTGGTCAACGAGGCGGTGGCTGCGGGGTTGGCGGTGGTAGCCAGTGATGTGGTGGGGGCGGCGGCCGAGCTTGTGCGTGAGGGAGTGAACGGTAAGACGTTTGTGAGCAAAGACTTGGACGGGCTGATCGGGGCGTTGCGGTGGGTGACGGATGGGGAGAATATCGACGGGTGTCGGGCGAGTTCGGCGGGGGTGCTGGCGGACTGGCGAAAGCGGGGCGACCCGATATTGGGACTGAAAACGGCGTTGCAGCACATGGTCTAAGGGGGGTCGCTGATTGTTGAATGCTGCTCTCGGGACGGGACGAATCATTTGTTGACGTGAATCTATTACACGAGGGGTGCGGGTGTCCCGATAAAGATTAGAGGGTCGCTTTGGCGTGAATCGCGGGTATCCTCCAGCCTCAAAGGACTCGAAGCATGAGCCTCTCGTCACCATTACCACTTGAAACGACCCGTTCCGAGGAGACCCTTGAAAAGGATGCGGCGGAGCTTTTCGCCGCGCAGAACGAGCGGAGTAATTTTCAGCCGGTTCTGTTTCTGTTTCCGACGGTGGTGGCGACGTTGTCGTGGTTGGCGGGTGGGATCAGTTTGCTGACGGACTTTTCGTTTTTGCTGATGACGGTGTTGTGCGGCGTGTTTTTGCTGGCGGAGCTGAGGTCGTTCAGCTTTCGGTGGGGTATTGGTGGGTTGCTGGTGCACGGGGGTTCGCTGATTTGGTTTTTTTACGACTATTTTGACCACTGGTTTTTGCGTGATTTTCGGTTCGGAAACGCGGTGAGGATGGTGCCGGAGGAGACGCTGGCTCGGGCTGCGATGTTCCATGCGATTTTCATCGTTTTCATGTTGGTGGGTTTGCGGGTTCGGCTGGGGGGATATGTGGACCGTGCGATAGCGCGGTTTCCGGAGCCAAGTTCCGACCGGATGTATGTGGTATTGATTTCGGGGATGTTTTTGTTCGGGATGAGTCCGTACATTTTCTTTACGAACGAGCCGTTTTACATAGCGGTTTGGAACGACATTGTGGGTGGTCGGGCGGGTGGTGCGTTGTGGTCGGTGGGTCGGACGGGGAACGTGAATTTCAATTACGGGGCGTATTTGGCGCAGGTGTTGCAGGTTGCGCAGTTTGCCTCGATTTTGGGCGCGTTTTTCGCGATTTGTATCACGCGGACGTGGGCGGGCAGGGTTTTCGGGATGGCGGTGTGGGTGCCGTCGGCGCTGCTGGGTTTCGGGACGGGGTCGCGTGGTGCGCTGGTGCTGGTGGCGTTGCCGGTGGTGGGGTTTTTCTTCATACGGTATCAGGCCGAGGCGGCTGCGGTGCTGCAGCGGGTGAGCCTTCGCGCTTACGCGTACATGGGCGCGACACTGATGGTGATTCTGGTGTTCGTGCAGGTGCAGGTTGCGTTCAGGAACGAGGGGTTCCGTTCTGCGGACTTGCAGGATTTCAACGTGGCCAACGTGCAGGGGAACTCGATGTTTTCGGAGTCCCTGAAGGGGTTTGAGTTGATTCCGGAATACATGGAGCCGTTCTACGCGAGGATTCCAGGCGAGTCGCTGGTGCGGCCTATTCCGGATGCGTTGTACTGGTTCGTGGTTTCGCCGATGCCGCGTGCGATCTGGACTGACAAGCCAATCGACCCTGTTTGGCTGTGGTACAACAATGTGGTGGCGGGGACGAAGGGTAACGAGGGCACGACGATTTCGCACGGCGCAGTGGGATACTGGTACTTCCGGTTCGGGGCGGCGGGGGTGGTCCAAGGCGGACTATTCATGGGGTTCCTGATGGGGGTTGCGGAGCGGCTGCTGCGGTACCATGCGTCGGCGAAGCCGATTTTGATTGTGATTGCGTTGGCACTGGCGACGTTTTTGTTCCGTTGCTACCGGGGTTTGGCCTGGATCGAGCTGCACGCGACGATGGTGGGGATGCTCGCGTTAGGCGTTGCCATACTGGCGCTGCGGCCGTTTTTCGGTGATCGCGAGGGACAGGGTCAGCGGGAGGGTGCTTAGATTGGAGCTGGGGTTGCGGGGAGCATGCGTTGAGATATGGTGATTTCAATACACTTGGAAACGTGGGTGTGGGTAGGAATTTTGCATTGCGGGGTTGGGAGCGATCACATAGCGTGGGAGGTCGCCGGAGTCGCCACGGTGTGGGTGGCGGCGTAACCCTCGGCGCTTTCAGCCATGGTTCGTCTACTCGAAGCTCTGTTCGAATTTTGCGCCTCTCTCAAACTGGCGGTGTTTACGATCCTTATGATCGCGACATTGCTGGGGATCGCCACGTTTTACGAGGCGAGGTACGGGATGGCGGCGGTGCAGCATCTTGTGTTTGGGTCGAACGTGTTTATGGCGTCGATGGCGCTGCTCGCGGTGAATGTGATGTCGGCGGCGCTC
>JBBRUM010000295.1:0-4970 GCA_038247815.1 Tepidisphaerales bacterium
CAAGCCGGGGTTCAGCGGGCAGAAGTTCAAGCCCGAAGTCCTGCCGAAGTGCGAAGCGATCAAGAAGCGTCTTCGCCCGAACCAGCGTCTCCAGATCGACGGGGGAATCGCGCCCGACAGCATCGGCTTGGCCCGGAGCGCGGGGGTGGACTGGTTCGTGGTGGCATCGGCGATCTTCGACACCAAGGACCGCCCGGCTGCCATTCGGGCGTTGCGGCAGAAGTTGGGTTGATGCGTGTCGGGGGAGGTCGGGGGCGGTCGGGGGTGGTCGGGTGGAGGTTGGGGGGAGGTTGGGGGCGGCTGTCGCGGGGGCGGCTGCGTTCCTATAGTCACGGTCCATGACTCAGCTACCCAACACCGATCTGGCCAGCAAGGAAACGAAGGAGCGGGAGGGCATTCCCGAGGGGCTTTGGCTGAGCTGTCCGGAGTGTGGGGAGATGCTCTTTCGCAAGACTGTGGAAGATGCGCTCAATGTCTGTCCGGCTTGCCAACACCACTTTCGACTTTCGGCCCGCATCCGTGTCAAGCAACTTTGCGATGAGGGAACGTTTGAGGAAATGTTCGGCGACATCGCCCCGGCCGACCCGCTCGGGTTCATCGACAAGAAGTCGTACGCCGACCGACTCAAGTCCGAGCAGAAGAAAACCGGCGAACGGGACGGCGTGCTCTGCGGCAAGGGATTCATCAAGGGGAGGCCGCTGATGCTCGCCGTCATGGACCCGACGTTCATGATGGGATCAATGGGCTCGGTCGTCGGCGAACGAATTACCCGCACGATCGAAGCCGGCGTCGAGCGGAAGCTCCCCGTCCTGATCGTTTCCTGCTCCGGCGGGGCGCGCATGCAGGAGAGCACGCTCAGCCTCATGCAAATGGCCAAGACCTCGGCCGCCCTCGCCCGACTCGACGACGCCGGCGGACTGTTCATCTCGCTCCTGGCCGACCCGACGACCGGCGGCGTGACCGCCAGCTTCGCGATGCTCGGCGACTTCATCATCGCCGAGCCCAAGGCGCTTATTGGCTTCGCCGGTCCGCGGACGATCTGGAACACGATCAAGGTCGAGCTTCCCGACGGGTTCCAACGCTCCGAGTTCCTCAAGAACAAAGGCTTCGTGGACTTTGTCGTCCATCGCAAGGACCTTCGCAGCGAGTTGGCCCGGCTGATCGACTTCTGTCACAAGGAAGCGAAGTAGCGCTCGGGAGAAGTGCGTTGCCACGGACGGGCACGGGGAAGACGGGACAGAAAACCCGGGGATGGCCCGGACTTTTTCCCACTGAGGACGACAAAACAGAATGAAGAGAAGAGTGGATTGAGTTTTCCCGTTTACGCTTGACCGTGGATGTCGCCAGTCGTCTGTCTTTTGTCCGTTCTCCTTCCGAAAAAGTCCGAGCCGTCTGTTTTTTTCTGGCCGGTCCTTTCCGTGTCCGTCCGTGGCAACGCACTTTTTTTGGGCTATTTTTCCGAGCCCAGGCGGTCTGCTGCGATGCGGATGGTTTGGACGTGCAGGGCGGCGGTCGTGCCGGGGGTTTTGTTGTATCCGCCGCCGTAAACGACGACGGTGGGGATCGACCAGCGGCGGAGGAGGTCGATCGTCCAGCGGTCGCGATGGGCCATGTCCTCGGTGGTGAGGCACATCTGGCCGAAGCGGTCGTCGACATGCACGTCGACGCCGGCGATGTAGAACGCGATGTCGGGTTCGAAGGATTCGACGGCGGCTGGGAGGGTGGAGGTGAGGGCGGAAAAGAACTGGTCTGGGGGGGCGAACCGGGGGAGCTCGACGTCTTGGGTTCCGGGGACTTTCTGGCTGGGGTAGTTCTTGCCGACGTGGACGGAGTAGGTGTAAACGCGTGGGTCGGACCGAAAGATATCATTCGTGGCGTTGCCTTGATGTGCGTCGAGGTCGACGACCATGATCTGGTAGTGCTCGTCGTCGGCGAGGAGCGCGTGGGCCGCGATGGCAACGTCGTTGAATACGCAGAAGCCTTGGCCGGAGTCGCGGAAGGCGTGGTGCGTACCGCCGGCGAGGTTGGCGGAGATTCCCGTGGAGAACGCCATCCGGGCCGCCCGGACTGTTCCCTGCGACGCGTAGTGACTGCGGCGGGACAGACTTGGAGACCACGGCAAGCCGAGCTTGAGCTTGGTCAGCTCGTTGTACTCGCCCGTGCGGATTGACTGAACATATTCCGGCGTGTGCACCCGGAGCAGGTCGACGTCCGACACTTGGCCGGGGTCGACGACGTCGGCAAACTCCGCCACCGCCCGGGCGGACTCGGGGAACTTCGACATCGGAAAGACGTGCCCCGGGGGTAGTGTGGCGAGATAGTGCGGCGAGGAAAATGCCGTAAGCCTTTGTTTGGAAAAGCTTTGCGTGGTTAACTCCGCCGTTGACTCGCTTTTCATGTTGCGGGGGAGTTTAGGGAGAGCCCGCGGGAAGTGCAGACGCGGTGAGAATCTGAAAACGGCCCGAAGAAAGACTGCGGGCACCGGCGAAGTTCTTCGGCGCCCGCAGGTTCATGTGAGGATCTCTGTGAAATCGACGCTCCGCGCCGCAGCGTGCGAAACCGCGGTGCGCGACCCTCGGCGTGTTAAGATCTCAGACCGGCGTTTTTCGAGTTACTGCCGCCGTATTCTTTAGGGACACGGGAGGCCTGGAGGGGGTTAGTTTTGGGGGATGGTGGCGGTGGTTTCGTCGAGGGGAAAGTCGGTGGCGAGAAGGGCGACGCCTTCTGCCGAGGGTTTTGCGAGCGCCGCTGACTCTTCGAGTTTGTTTGAATAGGTCCGTTCGGCCACGAACATGGTTGCAAGACCTGCAATGACGAGACCGGCGATGATGATGAAGCTGGTACGCATGATGAGTTCCTTACCTTGTGGGTTGTTATGCCTGCGAGTGCATGGGTGGCTGGCTCGCAAACGGTTGCCGTACGGACAAAGTATCGGCTGCCCCACGCTCGGATGCAACAACGTTCGGTGTGGCATAACGTCTCATGCCATGGGCACTTACCGTCACGCGCCACGAACCACCCTGTCCCGCCCGAGGCTGACGACGGTATCGACCATCGTTTGCCCGCGGACGGACATGGGTGCAAGCGGGGGGACGATGGTTTAGGCGCGGCGGAAGGTGCATTTCAAGTGCTAACCAGAGATTCATGCAATTCCGTTATTGCACTAAACCTAGTTGCGACTCGAATTAATGTGCAAGTCAGCGGCCGCGGTTGGGTTTGCGTGGGTTAGTTGACTTGGAGCGCTGGCGGGCGAGGGGTTTCCCGGGCTTGGGTGCTTTGGGGGGTTTGTTTGTCTTGAGCAGCTCGTTGCCGTCCCAGACGGGCTTATCAGGGAGCGGTTCCGGTCGGGGGGGGCGTGTGTTGCCCTTGGTGTTGGCGCGCTTGCCCAAGCCTTTGTTGGACTCGTAGGACGGGCCTTCGGGGCGGGGCTTGTTGGGGTTGACGGCGCCGACCTTGCCGCGGATGGCGAGCTTGATGGGGACTTCGGCGTAGGGGAGCAGTTCGCGGAAGCGGTTGATCATGAACCGCTGATAGGAGTCGCTGATGAGTGTCGGGTTGTTGACGAAAAGAACGATTTCGGGAGGGTTTGTTCCCGTTTGCGTGCCGTAGTAAACGCGGGGGCGTTTACCGGAATAGTGCGACGGGGTGCGTTCGCCGAAGATTTGCTCGATGGCTGCATTGAGGCGGCCCGTGCCGACTCGTTCGGAGGATTGTTTGTAGAGGTGGCGGGCGAGGTCGAGGACTTGGTGGACGTTTTTGCCTTCCTTGGCGGTGATGAACGCGATGGGGGCGTAGTCGACGTGGCGGAGGGTTTTGTCGAGGTATTCTTTGTACTCGTCCATGACGGCGCGGTCGTCGCGGTCGGCGCCTTGTTCGTGGGCTTGCTGGCTGAACTGTTCCTTGGCGAGGTCCCACTTATTGATGACCAGGACGACGGGTTTGAATTGGTCGGCGACGTAGGCGGCGAGTTTTTTATCGACTTCGGAGACGGGTTCGGTGGCGTCGATGAGGAGCAGGACGACTCCGGCGCGGCGGATGGAGCGTTCGGCGCGGTGGAACGAGTAGAACTCGATGTCGTTGGCGCCGCCGACCATGTGGCGGCGTTTGCGGACGCCGGCGGTGTCGATGACGACGAGGGTTTGGCCGTCTTTTTCGAATCGGACGTCGACGGAATCTCGGGTGGTTCCGGGGACTTCGGAGACGATGACTCGGTCGCCGGCTGCGGGGTTGTCGCCTTCGTAGATTCGGGAGATGGCGTTGACGAGGGTGGATTTTCCGGCGTTGCGTTTTCCGACGATGGCGACGAGCATTTCTGGCTCGGGCACTTCGGATGGGGCGTTTTTGAGGTCGACGTTTTTGCGGATTTCGACGAAGACGTCGTCGAGGTTGCGCTGGTTGAGGGCGGAGACGCCGACGGGGGTTCCGAACCCGAGCTTGGCGAAGTCGGTGAGGGCGAGGTCGGCTTTTTCGCCGTCGGCTTTGTTGGCGAGGAGGACGACCTTCAAGCCGCGTTGGCGGAGCAGGAGGGAGATGGTTTCGTCGGCGTGGGTGAGGCCGGACTGGCAGTCGACGATGAACAGGACGAGGTCGGCGCGGGCGATGGCGAGGTCGATCTGGTGGCGAATATGCTCGGTGAGCCCGGTGGGGTCGTTGAACCCGTAGCCGCCGGTGTCAAGAAGCTCGACGAACCGGTACGGGGCGTCCGACTTTTCCGAGACGGGGATGGGAAGGGGGAAGGAGATGCGGTCGCGCGTGACGCCGGGCATATCTTGGACGATGGAGATGAGCTTGCCGGCGAGTGCGTTGAGCAGGGACGACTTGCCGACGTTGGGACGCCCGACAATGGCGACAACGGGCATGCGGGACATGGGAATGGGGGTCAGTTGGGGCATGGGGAACTCGGGGTTAGGAGGTCAGTGTAGGCGGAGGGCGTCGTGCCGGAGGCGTGGTTAAACGTTTTGACGGGTGGG
>JBBRUM010000296.1:0-4962 GCA_038247815.1 Tepidisphaerales bacterium
CTCGCCGGTTTCCTCGCCGGCCTCGGCGCAGCCGTCCACCCCTCCGTCGCCGCCATCGGCGCCTGCCTCATGTTCTCCATGCTCGCCATGCCCATCAAACGCCGCCTCCGCGTCCTCGGCGTTCTCCTCTTCGCCCTCGGCACCCTCGCCCCCGTCGCCGCGCACAGGCTCCTGCTCCTCCCCTACGGCGACGTCTGGACCGTCGAACTCCCCATCATCGATCCCGGCCCTCAAGGCACCGCCATCGCCCGCGCACCCGACGACGAACCCCCGGAGTCGCCCTCCCGCGCCTCAGCCGCCCTCGCCGTCGCCCTTCGCGTCGTCCGCGTACTCGCCGGACCCTTCGGCGTACTCTCCCATTACCCCATCGCCCCCCTCGCCGTCCTCGGCGTCCTGCTCATGCTCACCCGCCACTGGCCAAGGTCCACCCGCGCCCTCGCCGTCGCCACCCTCATCGGCACACTCGCACCCCTGGCCGTCTGGGCCTTCGGCCCCCTCCGCGGCGGCGAACGCATGTACGGCCCCCAGCCGCTGGTCACGACCCTCCCCATCCTGCTCCTCTTCGCCGGCGTCTTCCTCCGATCCGCGCGCCTCGCCTCGGCAACCCTCAGCGCCCACATCGTCTGGTGGTCCCTCGCGCTGATCTCGTTTTGCATCGGTGTTCTCGGCATGCTCCGACCCTACCCCCGCGGCGGATTCCCCGCCTTCCCACCCTACGTCCTGATCCACGAGAACCTCCTCACCCCTCCCCAGCCCGTCCAACCGCCCCCCTCAGCCACACCCAAAAAAGAACCCGCCAGCGCTCCCGCCGGCGGGTCCTGATCCGATCCCCCCACATCGCCTACTTCTTCAGCCGCTTCATCAGATCCTCCACCGCCACCTTCAGCTGCCGGTCCTCATTGGCTACCTCGTCGTCTGGTGTCTGCACGATCACAATGTCCGGCAGCGCGCCGTTAAGCTCCATGTTCGTCCCGTCCGGCGTGAACCACCCGCGCCCCGGCGTCCGCACCGAAGTCCCGTCGATCAACGACGCCCCGCCCGTCGAAATCACACCGCCCGCCGTTTGGTTACCCACCAGCGTCCCGCGCTTCAGCGTCTTAAACGCGTGCGAAATGATCTCCGCATTCGAAAAACTCCGCTCGTTGCACACCATGTTAATCGGCCCGACAAACCGCGGAATGTACAACCGGTCCACCGGGTAATTGTCCTCGATCGCCGGACCACCCCGCATCTGGGTATACGCGTGCCACGGCGACATGATCGACGCCAGCAGCAAATCCGCCGTCGACCCGCCCCCGTTCCACCTAACGTCGATGATCATCCCCTCTTTCCCGTCCACCGCCGCGAACAAATCCCGCTTGTACGTCTCCAGGCTCGCCTGGTTCATCCCCTGAATGTGGATGTACCCCAGCCTCCCGCCAGAAAGCTTCTCCACCTCCGCCACCTTCTTCAGCCGCCACTGGTTGTACGCCAAACTCCCCAGCGCCTCCTGCGACGTCGGCGTAATCAGCAGCTCGATCTCCGCGCTCCCGCGCCGCACGCCCACCACCACCTCCCTCCCGAGCTTCCCGGTTAGCAGCTTCTCCAGCGTGTCCTTCTCCCCGATCGGCGCAAAGTCGATCGCCGTGATCACGTCCCCCGCCTTGAGCTTCATCGCCCCCCGGTCCGACGGTCCATCGGTCGTCACACCCAACACCTTGAACCCGCCCGCCACCCGCCTGACCTCCACACCCAGTCTCCCCGCCACCACCGACAGTGGCGACGCGGAGTCCGGCGCGTTCACCCCAAGGTGCGACGCATTGAGCTCGCCCACAAACCGGTTGGTCACAAATTCAAACTCGTCCGCCGTCCGCGCCGCCATCGCCAGCGGAAGGTAGTGCGCCGTGTTCGCCTGCCAATCCACACCGTTCATCTTCGGATTGTAAAACGCCCACTCCATGATCCGCGCCATCTCCAAATACTTCTGCCGACTCTCCGCCTGCAAATCCACCGTCAGCCGGTCCGAAGGGTCGTAATACTCCGTCTCGCCCCCCGGCAATTTCACCACCGCCGCCCGACCCGACTCCACCATCGTGATTGAATCCCCCGACAGCGAAATTACCCGCACATCACCCGCAGCCGCCAACCGCGTCGGCTCGGACGCTTCCCGACTCTGCGTCAGCAACGCCCGCGCCGCCCCCAGCGACCCCGTGAAGTACCACCGATCCCCGCCCGGCGCAATCTCCAAGTTCGACACACTCCCCTGCACATTCGACACGCGCCGCACCCGCAAAAACGCGTCCTCCAAGTCCGCCCTCTTCAGCATCGGCCTTGTCGTCGCCCCCACACTCCGACCGACCGCCTGCGTACTCGGCCCGGTCGCCGCCCCACTGTTCGCCCCATTACTCTCCTGAGTACTTGCCTGCGTGCTCGGCTGCGTGCTCGGCTGAGTGCTCGGCTGCGTGCTCGCCTGCGTGCTTGCCTGAGTGCTCGGCTGAGTGCTCGGCTGCGTCGTCGCCGGTCGCGTCGACGGCGGCGTCCGTTTCCGCGCCGCCGCGTTGGCATCCTTGAAATATGCATCTAGCTCCGGCCCCGCCAACTGCTCCGTCTCCTTGTCAAGAAACACTGAATAAGCAGCCGTTTCATCCCCCGTGCCCGTCCGGTTCGACAAAAACGCCAGAATCTTCCCGTCCGCGCTCCACCTCGGCGACGAATCAAAGTTCGGGTGCCGCGTGATGTTGACCGGCTTGTCGCTCCCGTCCGCCGGAACGATGAAGACATCCGAGTTGTTGTTCCGGTCCTCCGTCGCGTACGCCATGTACCGCGAGTCCGGGCTCCACCGAAATTCCATCGGGTCAAAGTTCTTCACCAGCACGCGCTCCTTCCCGGTGGCTTCGTCCCGGATCACCAGTTCCCATCCCGCCCGTAAAAACGCCACCGACTTCCCGTCCGGCGCCGCCTGCGGCACGCGGTCGTTCGTCGGCGAGTCCCACAGCTTCTTCACCTCAAAGCTTAGCGCATCCGCCCACCGACTCACCTCGCCACTTGCCGCAGCCGCTCCCCCCGCCCCACCACCCGCCGCCGCGCCCGCCGGCGGCGTAACCCCCGGCGGCAACCCACGCCGCGGCGCCACCTGCTCCTCTTCCCCACCGCCAACATCCTTCGCCGCCGGCTCGGCCGCCGGCTGACTCGTCGCCTCCACTCCTTGCGTGCTCGCCCCCTCACCCGACGGCCGCGTAGCCGCCTCCGTCGCCTTCTTCCTCAGCTCCCCCCGCGTCGTCCTCACCTTCGCCCCGTACACCTCCTCCCGACCCGTCGCATCACACACAAACATCAGTCGCTCCCCGTCCGCGCTCCACGCCACTTCCCGCTTACGCCCCGCCAAACCCGTACCCACCCGCCGCGTCACCGACCGCGTCTCCAGCCCCCGCACATACACCTCCCCATAGCTCACCACCGCCATCGCCTTCCCGTCCGGCGACAGCACCGCCTCCGACACACTCCGCGACACATCCTGCAACCGAACCAGATCCGCCTCCTCCTCGCCCCCCCGAATCCCCACCACCCGCCCAGCCGACCCCGCCACTCCCCCATCCAACGAATACAACTTGTCCCACCTCGAAAACACAATCGTCTTCGTCGCCACCGCAACGTCAAAATCGTCCACCCCGTCCCCGCTGAACTTCGTCAACGCCACCGCCGAATCATCCCCCGCGCCCACCTTCAAGCTGAACAAGTTGTAAGTGTTGTTCAACCGATCCGAAACAAACACCACAGTCTGATCATCCAACCACTTCGCCCGCCCATCGTTCCCGTCAAACACCGTCAGCCGCGTGTACTTCCCCGTCACCCGGTCCAACATCCACACGTCCCGATTGTCCGGCCCGCGATACCCCCGCCGCAACCACGGCGTCGCACCCCGCACAAACAGCAGCCGCTTCCCGTTCGGCGACACCACCGGATACGTCCCGACCGCCCCGTGAATCTTCACAATATCCCCCCCCTCCGGCGAAACCTCATACTGCTGCGGAACCGAGAACGGCAAGGCTTCGAGAAGCCCGCCCAGCATCAACTTCTCCGCCCCCGCCGCGTCACGCCCCCACTGCGTCAACAGCAACGGCCGGTCCGCATGCGTCACCTGCCGAATGTCCGTCCCATCCACCCCAATCGTAAACACATTTCCAGCCGAGTTCCGCGACGACGTAAACGCCACCCGCTTCCCGTCCGGCGAAAACGCCGAATACAACTCGTCAAACGGATTCACCGTCAGCCGCGTCGCCATCCCTCCCTCCGTCGCGACCACCCACAAATCCCCCCGCCATGAAAAACTCACCTTCTTCCCATCCGGCGACACCGCCGGAAACCTCGGCAAATCCACATTCGCCACCCCACCCGCCACCCCACCACCCACCTCAACCCCGCTCACCACCACCCCCGCCTCCTGCCCCCGCACCCATCCCCCCCCAACCCCCATACCCACGGCCAACATCACCACCGCCATCCGACGCATTGCACTCGTGATCTCAGCCATGACCGGTAAAACCTTTCGTTTTCAAACCTTGGTATCCCACTTCCACTCTACGCCCAGCCCCCCAACCCCACCAACGCCCTCCACCACCGCACCCCCGCCATCACCCCGCATCTCTCACCCCACCTCAAACTCCCGCCGCGTGTCGCCCTCGCCACCTTCCCCCCCAACCCCACCCCCCACCGCCCGCACCCGAACCCACACCGTCCCCTCCGGCAACAACTCGGCCACCCGGCTCGCCCACTCCACCACCACCACCCCCCCCTGCTCCAACAACTCCTCAAACCCAATCCCCTCAAAATCCTCAACCCCCCCCACCCGATACGCATCCAAGTGATACATCACCCCACCCCACTCCGCCCCAATCGCATACTCATTCACCAGCACAAACGTCGGCGAAGACACACCCCGCTCATCCCCCCCCATCGCCTTCACCAGCCCCCTCACAAACCGAG
>JBBRUM010000297.1:0-4957 GCA_038247815.1 Tepidisphaerales bacterium
ATCGAGGTCGAGGTGTCGCACCACCCGCGCCACGCCGGCACGACCAAGTACGCCTTCGGTTCCCGCGTCATCCGAGCCACCGTCGACCTCTTCGGCGTCCGCTGGATCAAGTCTCGCTACCTTCGTTATTCCGCGTCCGAACTCTGATCCCTTCACTCTCCCCGGGAAACCCATGCTCCTAAGCGGCCACATCATCGGCGTCTGTTCCTGGTCTCTCCGGTCGGTCACCATGCGTGAGCTGGTCGCCGTGGTCAAAGCCATCGGCCTCTCCGACGTGCAGCTCGCCCTCGGCGGGATGGTGGGGCTCTCGCCCGAGGCCCGCCGCGCCGAGTTCGCCGCGCTGCGAAATGCCGGCATTGGGATCACCGCCGGAATGGTCGGCTTCGCCGGCGAAGACTACGCCACCATCGCCCGCATCCACGACACCGGCGGCTACGTCCCCCCCTCCACCTACAACGACCGCCGCGAGTTCTCCAAGCGCGCAGCCGACATCGCCGCCGAGAACAACATCTCCCTCGTCTCCACCCACGTCGGGTTCATCCCCGCCCCCGAGCACGCCGACTACGCCGACGCCCTCTCCCGCATCGGCCGGGTCGCCGACGACTTCGCCGCCTCGGGTGTCCGCCTCGGCTTGGAAACCGGCCAGGAACCCGCCGCCCAACTCCTGCAGTTCCTCACCACGCTCGGCGCTAAGAACGTCGTCGTCAACTTCGACCCCGCCAACATGATCCTCTACGGCGCCGGCGACCCCGTCCAAGCCGTCACCCTCCTGGGAAAACACATCGGCCAAGTCCACCTCAAAGACGCCACCGCAAGTAACAAGCCCGGCGTCGAATGGGGCGAGGAAGTCCCCTTCGGCACCGGCCAAGTCGACGCCCGCCGATTCCTCGCCGCCCTCACCGCCACCGGCTACACCGGCCCCCTCGTCTTCGAACGCGAAGCCGGCGACGACCGCGTAGCCGACCTCCACAGCGGCATCGAGTCCCTGAAACGCGCGTTGGTGTGAACGCAGCGCAGTACGCGCCAGCCCCCATCCGTTCTCCGCACGGTGGCCGTTCCTCATCCTACCAAACCCAGTCTCCCTACCCCGCCTTCAGCAGGCTCTTCAGCACCGTTTGCAAAATCCCCCCGTTCCGGTAGTACTCGATTTCGACCGGCGTATCGATCCGGCAGGTCACCGTAAACGTCTTCCCACCCGCCTTCACCGTGATGTCCTGTCCCGGTTTCAGGTCGGTCGGAATGTGGATGTCGAACACCTCCGCCCCCGTCAGGCCCAGTGTCGCCCGCGATTCGCCCTTCTTGTACTGCAGCGGCAGCACGCCCATTCCGCACAGGTTGCTGCGGTGGATCCGTTCGTAGCTCTCCGCGATCACCGCTTTCACGCCCAGCAGCATCGTCCCCTTCGCCGCCCAGTCGCGCGACGAGCCCATTCCATAATCCTTGCCCGACAAAATCACCAGGTTCGTCCCAGCCGACTTGTACTTCAGCGACGCATCGTAAATCGACATCACCGCGTCCTTGTCGACTCCATCGAGGAGAAACTTCGTCACCCCGCCCTCCGTCCCCGGAGCAAGCAGGTTCTTCAGTCGAATGTTCGCAAACGTCCCCCGCGTCATCACCCGGTCGTTGCCGCGCCGTGCGCCATAGCTGTTGAAGTCGATCGCGTGCACCCCGCTCGCCACCAAAAACTCCCCAGCCGGCGACGACTTCTTAATGTCCCCCGCCGGTGAAATGTGGTCCGTCGTCACGCTGTCCCCCACCATCACCAGCACCCGCGCACCGGTGATGTCCTCAAACGTCCGGTCCTTCTGCCACCCCTCCGGAAAGTACGGCGGCTCTTGGATGTACGTGCTCGTCGCGTCAAACTCGAACAGCTCCCCGCCCTTCACCGGAATCGCGTTCCACTGCTCGTTTTTGCTCCCCACGTTCTCATATTGCCTCGTAAACTGCCCCGGCGAGAGGCATCCAGCCACCGTGTCGTTGACTTCCTTTTGCGTCGGCCAAATGTCCTTCAAAAACACATCCGCCCCCGCCGTGTCCTTCCCCAGCGGCTCGTTGGCCAAGTCCAGCGTCATGTTTCCCGCGATCGCATACGCCACCACCAGCGGCGGCGACGCGAGGTAGTTGGCCTTGATGTGAGGGTTGATCCGACCCTCGAAGTTCCGGTTGCCCGACAGCACCGACGCCACCACCAAATCCCCGCCCTCCACCGCCTTGGAGATCAGCTCCGGCAGCGGCCCGGAGTTCCCGATGCACGTCGTGCACCCGTACCCCACCGTCTGAAACCCGAGCTTGTCGAGGTACTGCGAGAGGTCGGCTTTATCGAGGTAGTCCGTCACCACGCGCGACCCCGGCGCCAGCGACGTCTTCACGTGCGACGGCACGGTCAGCCCCTTCTCCGTCGCCTTTTTCGCCACCAGCCCCGCAGCCACCATCACGTCCGGGTTGCTCGTGTTCGTGCACGACGTAATCGCCGCGATCACCACGTCGCCATGGCCCAGTGTCGTCCCGTTGCCGTTGATAGAAACCCGCGCCGCGTCCGCCGGCTTCTTGAACGTCTCGGTGAGCGTCTTCCTGAAGCTCGGGCTTACCGCCGGCAACTCCAACCTGTCCTGCGGCCGCGACGGCCCCGCCAGCGACGGCCGCACCGTCGACAAATCCAGCTCCAGCGTCTGGGTAAAGACAGGCGTCGCGTCCTTCTGCCGCCACAGCCCCTGCTCCTTGCAATACCTCTCCACCAAATCAATCTGCCCCGCCGTCCGCCCCGTCAGTCGCATATACGCCAGCGTCTGCTCGTCCACCGGGAAAAACCCCATCGTCGCCCCGTACTCCGGCGCCATGTTCGCAATCGTCGCCCGGTCCGCCACCGACATCGTCGCCAGCCCCTCGCCGAAAAACTCGACGAACTTCTCCACCACCCCGTGCGTCCGCAGAAGCTGCGTCACCGTCAGCACCAGGTCCGTCGCCGTCGCCCCCTCGGGGAGCTTCCCGTGCATCTTGAACCCCACCACCTCCGGCGTCACCAGGTAAATCGGCTGACCCAGCATGCACGCCTCGGCTTCGATCCCGCCCACACCCCAGCCGACCACGCCCAGCCCGTTGATCATCGTCGTGTGCGAGTCCGTCCCCACCAACGTATCCGGATACGCCATCCCGTCCTCCACCCACACCACCTTCGCCAAATGCTCAAGGTTCACCTGGTGCACGATCCCCGTCGCCGGGGGCACCACGCCGAACTTGTTGAACGCCTTCTGCCCCCACTTGAGAAACTCGTACCGCTCGCGGTTCCGCTCGAACTCGCGCTTGGCGTTGTTGAACAGCGCCATCTCCGTCCCAAACTCGTCCACCTGCACCGAGTGGTCGATCACCAGGTCCACCGGAACCAGCGGGTTGATCTTTTGCGGGTTGCCCCCCGCCCTCTTCACCGCCGCCCGCATCGCCGCCAAGTCCACCACGCACGGCACTCCGGTGAAGTCCTGCAAAATCACCCGCGCCACCTTGAACGGAACCTCGTCGTTCCCCGGCGACGACGCCTTGTACGACGCCAAACGGTTCACGTCCGCCTCGGACACCATGAACCCGTCCGTGTTCCGCAGCAGCGACTCCAGCATCACCTTGATCGAATACGGCAACTTCTCCAGATGCCCCACCCCCATCTCCGTCAACCTGTTCAGCCGGTGATACTTCACCTCGCCGGCTTGGGTCTGAATCGTCGCAAGAGAACCGAAAGGGTTGGCAGTGGTCATAGTGTTAAATTGGGTAAATTGAAGCGGTTCCGAACCGGATCGGATACTACGCGCACCCAGCCTTCGGATAAAGACGCCCCACACACTCGCCCGGACTCGCACTCCCGCCCCGAACGGGCTAAATTGGGCGGCTATGCGGAATTACGTCACTTCAGCCCTCCCCTGTCTCGCCGTTACTCTTCTCGCCGTCGCCCTCGGCGGCTGCGAAACCACCAACTCGATGAACCGCGACCTCAAGCGCGACGCCGACCGCGCCACCATCCAACTCAACCGCCAACGCGCTGAACTCGCCGCCGCGCAGACCCTCGCCGAACAATCCAAAACCAGCGCCGACGCCGAAACAAAGCGCGCCGAAGCTTCCAATCGCGAATCCGCAGAACTCCGACAAAAACTCTCCCGCACCGAAGCCGACCTCCTCGTCGCCCGACAAAAGGTCCGAGAACTCGAGGAAGCCGCCCTCGTCGCCCGTCAGGGCATGCCAGCTACCCGGCCCGCCCAACCCTGATCCCCCCACTGCGCAAATCCCTGCCTCCGACTCTCTGATGAAACCCGGCGCAGCGAAACCCTTTACAGAGTAAGTTCCAGTTATTCACGATGCCCTATGTGGTGGTCAGCATCGGCGGGGAGGAACTTTCGAGGCACCGGCTTGCCGGACCGACGATCGTCGGCAGGAGTGTCGACGCCGATGTCTCCATCCGCGACGCCAGTATGTCAAGGTGGCACTGCAAAATCGAAACCGCCGGCGACCCGCCCAATGTCTGGACCCTCACCGACCTCGGCAGTCGCAACGGGACCACCGTCAACGGCCGCAAAGTCACCCGCCATATCCTCCACCACGGAGACCTCTTTCGCGTCGGACGCGTCACAGTCGCGTTCATGGCCGGCGAACTCGTCCCCGCCAACACCAAGCCCCACTCCACGCTCAGCCGGTCCACGCGCCCCGCCCAACCCGCCCCGTCCGACTCGCCCTCCTCCGCCCCTAACTCCGGATTCCCCCGCCCACTGTTCGTCCCCGAAAACCGTCTGCCCCGACCCCATCCCGCCCACGGCGACGCCAAACGCTCGGCCAACTCCGCCCTCTCCGACCTCGAAATGATGAGCTCACCCGGCTGGTCCCGCCAAGCCGGAAAAAAACCACCCTCCCCCAGTGTCGACCTCTCCCCCTCCGAGTTCGCCGCCCACGACCGAACCAAAACCGTCGACCTCGTCAA
>JBBRUM010000298.1:0-4952 GCA_038247815.1 Tepidisphaerales bacterium
ACCAATTGAGGTGGCACACCCGAAGGTGTGCCACGTTCTGAAAACAGATCGCCCTCGGCACATTTTAGTGTGAGGCGGCTTTCTTTGCCTTTCCTTCACCAGGGGTGAGAGATTGGGCACCTTGTTCGAGCCCGCTGGCCAATGTGTTGAGCGCGGTGCCGACGATGCCGCCGGATTCGTCCGCGATTTTGCGAACCTTCGTGCCCAGCGAGGAGAGCGTGCGTGAGATCGCCTTCCCGTCGGGTTTAGCGGCGGAAACAAGCTCACGCAGTTTACCCAGTTCGGTAGAGACAGCCTTGGTTCCCGAGACGTCGAGGTTCTCGAGCATGCTCTGCCACTGACCGATGGCTTTGTCGGCCTTGGGCCCGCTGAGTTTGGTCAGGTCTCCGTGCAGCACTTTCGCGGTATCGCGAACTTCTTCGGTAATTTCACCTTTCTTGGGGGAGTGTTGACCCGAGTCCGAGTGCCCACTTGTTTGGGGACCTGAGTGGGAAGGGGTGTGTGATTTCGATGCGGAAGCTGAGGAAGTTTTTATCTGATCCATGATCGCGCGTCCTTGGGGTTGAAGAAGCTCACAATGTCGAATCAAAACTGCTTCGGCAGCATTGATGCCTTGTGTGGAGTCGTAGTTGAACACACTTATGTCGTCGTATCTTCGGTAGTTTGCCTTGTGACGCTATCGGGGCTCATCCGGGTAAGAGGATGGGGTTTAGGTTTCGACGTTTGGCAGGGAGGGTACGAGTGCCAAGGTGTCGTTCGCCGAGAGTCTGGCGGATCGCGTGACACCCTGTGACACCCGTCATTGATTGCATCTTGATGAAACATCGCAACGCGGTCTTGAGGGCCGTGCCCAGTGACGCGCTGGCGGAACCTTCGTGTCGAGGCGACGAGGAATGCCGTCGTTGTATACCCATTTCTGACAGATTCGCTTCCATTCACCTTCTTCGTGGCGGCGGGTCGAGAAGTGCAGCGACGAACCACCCCGTCACGCGAAGCTCGGCAGGCCGTTCGTCCGGCGGACGTGTGTGAACCCGTCGGCATGACGACGGAACGCGTCGTCGCACGGCAGGAAGACGGGGAGGTCGCGTATCCGATCGGCAAGAAGGGAGTGGTGTTAGGTCGGGGGGGTCGTTATGACGCTGCGGTGGGGAATGTTGAGCCGGCGATCGGTTTCATCTCGAGACGTTTGGGCCGGAATCGATGGTATCGGATGGCGCGATGCTGGAGGCGTTTTGCTCCAAGACTCGTGTGGTTTAATGGGTTTGCCCGGTTACGAAGTTTCCCGTTGATGCGGCGACGGGCCGCGTGGCGCTTGCGTTGCGGCTACTTGGAGTTGCTAGCGTTCGTAAACGCGAGCATATTTCGATGCGGCGGGCGAACACGTACGACACATCTACGTGGCGCACGACGTCGAACGATTCGACGATCAATGCGTCGACATTGATGAGAATTTGGACGCAGTCTGGTCTTTTTCGCGAGGACTTTCTTGCGGCATATCAAAGTTCTTGATCGGGACTAAGAACTCGTACCATCAATTTAAGTTGCCCGCGTCTGTTTTTTTGAGGCTTTTCGCAACTCCTCCCTTGGCTTGGTCATTAGGCTGTACTGTTTGGATCGACGTTTCCTGCATCTCGGCTAGAGCCGTTCGGGGCGGTGGGGATTGTTTTGGATTTCGGGGTTTAGGTGTTGCGCGCCTGAACCGGGGGGCCTTTTGCGTGCTTCAACCTTACTGACGCAAAAGAAAAAAGTGTGACCCCTCTTATGGTTGCGGAAAAGAACACGTCCCGAGCGGGTGCCAGGGTCGTGTGGGCGATGCTGTGGATATTGGAAGACGGATCGGGTGATCGATCAGCGGCGGCGGCGAGCGGCCACCAGGCCGCCAAGGCCGAGGAGGGCGGCGGCTGAGGGTTCGGGGATGAAAGGTTGATACTCCCACGTCAAGATATCGTGGTCGCCCCACGCACTGCCGGTTGCGCCTGTGAAACCAACAAAACCGAAATCCTGTCCAAGGATCAGTGCGATATCGATAGACCGAGAGATGATCGGGCTTGCCGGTAGAATATCTGCGGTGTTGAGCCAAGCTGAAAGGGTCGTACCGTCGTAGGCAATCCATGCGAAGAACACGGTCCCAGAGTCAAGTCGTGGGCCAACGGGCGCAGTCTGGAGCGAGGTAACCGATCCGTCTGAGTCAATCTCGATGTGATTGCCATCGGGATCGCCGAATTCAAAGTTCTGATACGTGTCAAACCCCACGGCAACACTGTTCGAAATCCCGTCGTATCCCAAGCCACCGCCGAGCCCACCGATGGTTGATGAAACTGACTGGACCACGAATGCCAGCCCGTCGGCACCGGCAACGCCGTCCGCCGGATCGTCGATACCGCCGGGATTGCTGATCCTGAAGGAGAATTTCGTAAAAAAGTCGCGGGCATTGACCGTGGCGCTGCTGAAGACCGAGCCGCTGGAAAACGGCACTGCATCTGCGAGACGCAGAACACTATTGGAGCCCGCTCCGACGACCCGCGCATTGCCATTGAGCGACAGGATACTGGTATCGCTGAAGTCCGCGAACAGAATTACGTCGGCCGAGGCTTTGCTGTGGATCGAGACGGCTGCCAACGCCATGATCAGAGCGGATGCCGGGCGATGGGACGATGTGAGACGAGCTTGGACACGACGAGGGAATGGTTGAATAGCTAAACGCGGGCCCCTCGGGAAGAAGGCCAGGCCGCACCACAAGGTGAGGTTGGAAGGGAACATACGCGATAAAGTACGGATCGGCATGGAGAGCTCCATTCGGGGTGCCGTGTCATGTGATCCTACCTGTTGGGGGGCACGGAGTGACGGCGTCGGGGGCTGTAAGGGCTTTACGCCTTCCAAGACGATCGAAACATACTCGCCCTTCACCCGATGTCAACGGAAATTACAGGCATCCTGCGCTAAGGTTGCGCACCGTGAACTTGGGCAATCTGTGGCTTCCTTGACCGGTAACTGGGGCGAAATAGCGTGAAGGCTCCCGCGTTCCCCATGTTCGCTTCCGCGCTAGTGGCATTTACTATGCCAGAACGAATAAGGAGGGCAGCGAAGGGGCTCAGGATCTAATGCCGCGAAGTTAAGACGTAAGTCCGCGACCGGGCGCGGACTTACGTCTTAACTGCAGGGCATTACGACCCGACCCCCTTCTTTCAGGTTGACCGAGGGTTGAGACAGAACCGAGCCGACCCTCTTCATATGATTGTGGGTGATGGTAGGGGGGAGTAGCATTTGGGCCGGGTGGAACCGGATAAGGCGATGTGTCACTGACGGTTGGGTTGTTTGGGGGCTGGATGTTGGGTCAGTGGTTGGTGGGTGAAAGGTTTTGGAGGTTTGATGGCAGATGTAATTGAACCTGTGGAGTTGGGTGGAGACGAGTTGGCGGCTGTGGAGAAGCTGCAGAGGGCGTATGGGGAGATGCGGGGGGAGCTGGGGAAGGTGATTGTGGGGCAGGACAAAGTGATTGAGGAGCTGCTGATTGCGCTGTTTTGTCGTGGGCATGCGCTGCTGGTGGGAGTACCGGGGTTGGCGAAGACGTTGCTGATTTCGACGCTGGCGAAGACGCTGGGGCTGAGTTTCAGTCGGATTCAGTTTACGCCGGACCTCATGCCCAGCGACATCACGGGGACGGAGGTGATCGAGGAGGACAAGTTGAGTGGGACGAGGCAGTTGCGGTTTGTGCGGGGGCCGATTTTTGGGAACGTGATTTTGGCGGACGAGATCAACCGGACGCCGCCGAAGACGCAGGCGGCGTTGCTGGAGGCGATGCAGGAGCATCAGGTGACGGCGGGTGGGAAGCAGCACCGGCTACCCCAGCCGTTTTTTGTGTTGGCGACGCAGAACCCGATCGAGCAGGAGGGTACGTATCCGTTGCCGGAGGCGCAGTTGGACCGGTTTTTGTTCAACATTCATGTGGGGTATCCGACGGAAGAGGAGGAGTTTGCGATTGTCAGGCTGACGACGGCGGGGAAGAAGGTGGAGCTGAGGCATGTGCTGAGCGGGGAGGAGGTGCTGGAGCTTCAGGAGGTGGTGCGGAAGGTGCCGGTGGCGGACCATGTGATTCGGTATGCGTTGCAGTTTTCGCGGCTTACGCGGAAGGGGGAGGCGGGGATTGAGGTGCCGGACTTTGTGAAGGAGTTTGTGGGGTGGGGTGCGGGGCCGCGGGCGAGCCAGGCGCTGATTGTGGCGGGGAAGGCGCGGGCGCTGCTAAAGGGGAGGTACCACGTGAGCACGGAGGACGTGCGGGCGGTGGCGATACCGGTGCTGCGGCACAGGATTGTGTGCAACTTCAACGCGGAGGCGGAGGGGGTCAAGCCGGACGATATCGTGCGGCGGCTGATGGAGTTTATCCCGAGGCAGCAGTATGACGAGATGGACGCGACGACGGCGAAGGTGATGGGGAGGAAGTAGGGTGGGGAAGATCATATCGATCGAGCCATCCGCAAGGGCGAAGTTTAAGAGATGGGTGACGCCCGGCGAGGAGGTCTTCCACTTGCGGATGAAGCCAGGTACGAGGCGTTTATCACCGTTATTGAGCAGGCGCTCGTGTTGTCGGCGGACGGCAGAATTGCACTGGTGACGGGGTATGTGGGGAGCATAACGTTCGCTGTCGACGGTGAAGGGCGTGTGACGGTGGACGTGGGGTTGGAGATGGTCGGGGCGAAGTAGTAGGTGTGGAAGACGCACCCGCAGGTGACGGGTCCGAGTGATGGGGATTTTCGGATATTGAAGCAGCTTGGGCAGAAGTCGTCTGTGCTGTATGAGGTGGGTGGCGAGGCTTCGGGAACGCGGTTTGCGAGAAAGGCTGGTGCAAGGTGATTGGGATTGTGAAGGACGTGAATTGGATAGATGGAAGTTCCGTGCTGACTTGTGGAGGGGCGGGGGTGGTGGTGATTTTTGACATTTCGGGTGCCGAGCGA
>JBBRUM010000299.1:0-4939 GCA_038247815.1 Tepidisphaerales bacterium
GGGATGTCCTCATTGGGCTCGGACCCGTCCGGCGAGAAGGCGAATGTTTTCATGTGCGTGATGGATGCGTATTTCGCGCAAGATATCCGCCCGGCCATCTTGAACTCCGGCGCGAAGTTGAACGAGTCCCACAGCAGCCCCAGCCCGGGCACCGCATCGAGGATGCGGATCAGGTTATCCGGGAGTTGGGAAGCGCCCCAGTGGTTCTCGATCACCACCTCGACGCCACGCGCAGTCGCCCGTGCCACCACGTCCTTAAAACCGGAGACGATCACGGTGAACTCGGCTTCGGGCATTTCACGCGTGCCACCCGCGTCGAGTCGAATCTGCGCCGCGCCAAGGACCGCGCAGACGTCGATCCAGCGGAAAGCGATCGCCCGGTTGCCTGTGCGATAGGCTGGGTCTTTGTCGTACATGTGCCCCCCGTCCACGGCGATGCAACCGAACGGCAGGTTCACCGCCTCGGCTGAGCGGCGCACCTCGGAGAGGTACCGGATTTCGTCCGACCCGAGCAGGGACCGCGCCTCGTTCGGGAATGGCATCTTTCGGTACTCGGCGCACGCCGCCTGGATCGGTTCGAGGTGGGCCATCCACGGGTCGAGCTGCGTGCAGCCGAGCTCCTTGCAGTCGGTGATGTACCGGAAAATGTCCTGCTTTCCGGCGGCGAGAAGTCGGTTGAATGAGTACGAGCAGATGGAAAGTTTCATGGGCAGTTCAGCTTACTGCAACACGATGTACATTGCCTCTTTCGGCAGCTCGATGGAGACGCCCTTGTCGGTTTTGGTCAGCGGTACGGTTCGAATCGCATAGCCATTGACGTCGGTGAGCGTCGCGGTGGTGATTTCCGGATTCGCGAGTGTGACGGTCGCCAGCGTGTTTGCCACCTGCCACGGGGGTGCCCCGGTGCTGACGATCCGCTCGCCGGTGATGGTGGCGGACTGGTCGCCGCCGTCGGCTTTGAACGTGTCTGGCGTCGTGGCCCAGCCGGTGAGTCGCGCCGTCGTCCCGACCTGCAGCAAGATCCGCTTGGACGTCTTCAGCGGCACATCGTCCAGCGACACCAGCCCGATCGTCGCGTACTCGTTCTGCGACGCAACCGTCACGTCTTCGGTGGCAAAATTTCCCCCGGCCGATTTCAGGAAACCCGCCACGCCCTGAAACTTCGGCGCGTTGACGGTCATCACGCCGCGCTTGTGGTCGAGCAGTATCTGCCCGGTGATCGAGCGTACCGTCCCCTGTTCCTTGTCGATGTACTTCGAGAGGTCCTCCGCCCGTGACTTCGCGGGGTCGCCGCCGTAGGTCACCTCCACCGGGCCGACCATGAACGCGAGGCGGTCCACCTCCTGTTTGATCGGCGATTGCGGCGCGAACGACCCCGCGTCGCGGTTCGGGTCGAACCGGCCCGACTCGGAAATGATGGGAATCCGCCGGTTCCACATGTCGTCGAGGGTTCGCTGCTCCGACACCACCGGCTTGTCCGCCGCGGCGACGTACCCCTTACGGAAGGCCATCGCGTACGCCGGCCACTGCCCGGCGAGCATCGGCGTCGAGCAGGACCACTTATCCAGCGCGTACGAGTCGCCCATCTTCCAGAACATTCGCCGCGGGTCGGCCAGCCACGTCGGCTCGCCCGAGGCGAACCAGTAGAGCGAGTCGACCCCCGTCAGCGACAGGTACGCCGCCGCCATGAACGGCCCCTCGGACTGGTACAGGTTCGGGTGCGTCCAGGTCGATTCGGTGATGATCATCGGGTGCCCGGCCGTCTGCTTGAGGTTGCCGGGGAAGTTCGACGGGTCTTTGAGGCACGACGTGTTGGTCAAGTGGTGCCCGGGGTCGATCCGATATCCGTTGTTCTCCCCGACGTGCATCCCGCCGGTGTAGTAGTTCACGGCCGACACGTCGCTGGAGGTGTACGACCACCGCTCGGCGTCGTCGAGCTTCACGGGGTCGGCGGACTTCCAGTTCATCGCGTTGGTGAGCGACTTGACGCCGAGGTCGCGTACGTGTTTCTCCGCCATCTCGTAAAAATTGTGCTGGGTTTCGGCGAGGAATTGGGTTTGGTCGGCCATGCGTAGACGCTCGCCCGGGTTCTCCGGGGCCGGCTGGGTGAGCGCCCAGATGAGGTGAAACGACAGCACGCCCGCCGCCGGTTCGTCTCCCTCGACGCGGTGGTTCTCCCACGCCGTCATCGCCTTCTCCATCGACCCGTACTTCTTCGCCGCCCACGCCGCGAACTGTTGCCCGACCACCTTCTTCTGCGTTGGAAGGATGCCCTGAAACGTCCAGAATAGCAGCGAATCCTCGTTCTTGACCTGCGCGATCGCCACAGCCGGGTCGTCCTTGAGCGCGATCTTGGTGTAGGGGTTCACCCGCGTATAAAGCTGCTTGGTCCACTCGCGGTAAGCCGTTTGGAGCTCGGGGTTGAAGAACATCAGCCCCCAGATCTGCTGGGCCGAGTAGTCGGGGATGTTCCACGACGGCGGGGCGGTCATGTGCGCCCAAAACGGCGAGAGTGTGACGTAGATCCCGTGCTTTTTTGCGATCGAGATGAACCGGAACGTGCGGTCGAGTTCCTTCTCGTTGAGGTCGGTGATCTTGGCCCCGTTTTCGGTGTTCGGGATGTTCAGGTGCAGCCGCACCATGTTGATCCCGCGCTTGGCGAGGAACCGGCAGTGCTCCTCCATGTCCTCCGGGTTCATCCCCGATCCGCCGGACACGGTCGACCAGAACTTGACGGGTGTGCCGTCACCCAGCACGAAGCCGTTCCCGTCCGCAGACTTTCGGACGAACCCCTTCTCGCCCGCGACCTTCTCGTTGAGGGTG
Organism: Tepidisphaerales bacterium; assembly: GCA_038247815.1. Taxonomy (GTDB): domain Bacteria; phylum Planctomycetota; class Phycisphaerae; order Tepidisphaerales; family Tepidisphaeraceae; genus JBBRUM01. The sequence continues at coordinate 2,824 of JBBRUM010000299.1, forward strand.
GAAAGGTCCCACAGGGCGGTGGGCTGGTGCTCGTCGGGTTTGGGGTCGAACGGCCATGAGTTCTCCGTGCCTTGCAGTTCGGCGACGGGGGCGGTTTCGTTGGGCTTGAGCACTCCTGATGGCCTCCAACGCGACGCCACAAATGTAAAGCAGTCGATGGCCCCGTGGTTCGAGTTCTCCGAGGTCATACGGAAGACGATCAGGTTCCGCCCCGCGTTGAGCTTCACCCAGTCCACCCGTGTCCACGCCACAAACCGCAGGTCGGCAGCGTTGTTGGTGGCGAGGTTTACGTTGTCAGTGTTGCCCGCGAAGTCGATCGACTTCTCGGGGGCGGTGTTTAGTCGGTACAACAGCTTCGTAGCCGTCGGGTTCGCCCGGATCCAGAACGTGTATTCCCCCCCAGCCGGCGCGTTGAACGTGTAGGTCGCCGTCCCGGGCTTGGCCGGATCAAAGTGCGCGATCCAGTTCTTCCCGGAAAGCAAGTCTATCTTGACGTCGTTCGAGTACCACGGGTGGGGACGGATGTTCGTCTGCGTCGCCGCCTCACCCTCGACCCAGACGAACGCGTCCGCCGGCGGGCTTGCGCTCGGGGCGACCTGCATCACCGATGCGACGGTTCCCAACGCGGCTGCGACGATCACGGCAAGTGCGGTCGAACATGTCATGGGCGAGTCTCCTGTAGATGTAACTTACCACCGGAGGGGACCCGCGTTGTGATTGAAGTCGCGCATATTTCAAAGAGATGCTTGCGTGGGTGGGGGGGGAGATGGTTACATTCTCGCCCTATGCAGAGTTCTACCCGTGCTTTCTCCCTCGTTGAGTTGCTTGTCGTCATTGGGATCATCGCGATCCTGATTTCGGTCCTCCTGCCCGCGCTGTCCGGCGTGCGGCGGCAGGGCGACGCGATCAAGTGCAGTTCCAATCTCCGGCAGATCACGCTCGGCTGGGTGATGTACGCCAACGCCCACAAGGGCACGAGCGTTCCGGGTCGCATGCCCAACCTCGGCGCGGCGAACAACGTGTATGGCGTCGGCAATGGCGACGCGTGGCGGCCGCGCTGGTTTGTCACGCTCGGCCAGCAGTCGGGCATCTACGCGTACACCAAGCCCTCCCCGCTCGCCGCCGACGACAACACCAAAGCCGTCGACAACGCCGTGTTCCACTGTCCCGCCGAGCCAGACCGCGTGAACAACCGCAACTTCACCTACGGATACAACTTCCAGTTCCTCGGCAACACGCGGAACAAGCTCGGCACGGCGACGGGGGTGTGGAACCCGATCAACTTCCCCGTCCGCATCTCGCGGATCAGCGCGGTCGGTACGGTGCTCGCCGCAGATGCCATAGGCACCGCAGCCGGCAAGCCCCGCGACCAGCGCAAAGGCTACCGCAACGACGGCTCGGCCGACCTCTTCGCCCTCGGCAACCACGCCTGGTCCCTCGACCCCCCGCGACTCACCGCCAATAGCGATTACTGCGACGACAACAACCGCGCCGCGGAGCACAGGTCCGCCCCGGAGGAACGTCACAAAAACCGCGCCAACGTCGCCTTCGCCGATGGACACGTCGAAGCCCTCACCCTCAAGGAACTCGGATACATCGTCCTGCCCGATGGGACGGTCACCGCCAATGGTGCTGGGGCGACCAACAAGATGTTCTCCGGCAACGGCACCGACAAGGACCCCCCAGCCATTAACTAACGCCCCCAGCGGGCCCCGTTGGACTTCGGCCTGCGGCGCGCGGACAATGCTGCCCAAGTGAACCTCTCCATTACGCTGGAAAACCCGACCAAGAAGCTCGCCCTCTTCGGCACGGCCGACCGCAACCTTCGACTCATCCGCGACGCATTTAACGTCCAAGTGGTATCACGCGATGACACGGTTCGCCTCACCGGGGAAGCCGGGAGTGTCTCCCGCGCCGCAGCGGTCCTCGAACAGCTCCAAAAGCACCTTCGCCGCGCTGAATACGTCTCCACCGAAGACGTCGGCGTCGCCATCGCCCGGGCTGCCGACGCCGAGAAACAGTCGATGGAAGGCGCGATCGACGTTTACGCCCGCGGGCACGCGGTGCGACCCAAAACCGACGGGCAGAAAATTTACATCGACGCAATCTTCAAACA
>JBBRUM010000300.1:0-4928 GCA_038247815.1 Tepidisphaerales bacterium
CGGTCGCTCCCTGCGCTTCCAGCGCGTGGGCCAGTCGCTTTTCCGCGAACGACACGTAGTTCGGATCCTGCTCGATCCCGATGTACTTCCTCCCAAGCAGCGCAGCCGACACGATCGTCGTCCCGCTTCCGTTAAACGGATCGAGCACGATGTCGCCCGGGTTCGTCGCGGATCTAATCACCCGGTCCAGCACCGCGATCGGCATCTGGCAGCCGTGCCACCCCTCCCGCTCCTTGAACGTTCCGCAGACGCGGGAAATGTTCCACGTGTCCGACGTGGGTTCGAAATACGCGTGGGGCACGGCCTCCTGCGGGCGGAGAAACCATGTGTCGTCCGGCACTTTGCCTTTGGGGTTGGCCCGCGGATCGCCGTACGTCGTTTGCCGCGCCGACGCAACACGGATCGCGTCGGCGTTGAACGTAAACTCGTCCACGACCGCCGACTTCGTGAAGTACAGAACGTGCGTGTGGCTCTTGGCGAACATCCGCTTGGTCTGCTGGCCGAAGGTGTAATGCCAGATGATCCAGTTCCGCATGTTAAAACCGATCTTCCGCCGGGCAATCACCGTCAGGTCGGCCGCGTACTCGTCGCCGATGGCCAGGAAAAACGACCCCGACGGCTTGAGTATTCGATACACCGCAGCCATCCACTTCTCGGAAAACGCCAGGTACTCCTCCACCGATTTCTTGTCGTCGTACGACGCGTACAGGTACCCGATGTTAAACGGCGGGTCGGCGAAGACGAGGTCCACCGAGCTCTCGGGCATCGCGTTCATCACCGCCACGCAGTCGCCTCGAAGAATCGTGTTGACCGCGCCCGGCGTGCCGTTCGGGGGCCGAACAATGGGAACCCTCGGTTTCCTGCCGCGGCGTTTGGCTGATACGATCGCCGTGGTCGCGTTAAGGCTGTCGATCGTCGCCTGAAATGCTTTCTTTCGTACGTTCATGGAGAGAGTCCGGGGGGAATGTCGGGAGCGTGCCGCCGCCGATGAGGATACACGCCCCAGCCCCCCCGCCCCAGCCCCCCCGCCCCAAACCTGCCGCGCAAATCCTACACCCCCAGCTTCACGGCCAACCTCAGCACCTCCGCCAACGACCAAGCCTGCGCACACGCCCCCACAGGCCGGTGCGGCACCTGCGCCTCCATGATCTCACTCACATGCCCAATGCACGCCTCATTCAAATGTCGGAGCAGCGGCGACAGCAGCCCGCGCGCCTCCTCCCGAGCGCTCTTCGTGTCCCCCTCCACCTTCAGCATCGCGTCCAGAAACGGCCCGATCAGCCACGGCCACACCGTCCCGTTGTGGTACGCCTCGTCCCGCTGCGACTGCGGCCCGCCGTACGTCGGGTGATACAGCACGTCCGACGGCGAAAGCGTCCGCAACCCGTACGGCGTCAGCAGGTCCCGCCGCACGACATCCACAACCGATTTTTGCTGCTGCGGCGTCAGCGGCGAGTGCGGCAGCGACACCGCAAAAATCTGGTTCGGCCGACACGCCGAGTCCCTCCGATCTCCATCGATCGTGTCCACCAGCCCCCGCTGCGGCGAAATCCAAAACGCCTTCCCGTACGACTGCAAAACCTTGTCCCCAATCTCGTCCTCCCCCATCAGCCGCAGCGCGTGGTACCACAGCGCGTTGATCTCCACCGGCTTGCCCTGCCGCGGCGTAAACGCCCGACCCTGATACTTCGCGTCCATCCACGTCAGTTGGGTCGAGGCGTCCCCCTGCGCAATCAGCCCGTCAGCCGGGTCCATACGAATTCCGTATCGCGTCCCATCTCTGTAACCCGCCACAATCGCCCGGCACGCCGGCAGAAGCTTGTCTTTAAACAGCGCCCCGTCTCCCCCCGCCGTCATGTATTCGTGCGCTGCGTGCACAAACCACAGCGAAGCGTCCACCGTGTTGTACTCCGGCTGGTTCGAGTAGTCGTCGAACTTGTTGGGGATCATCCCCCCGTCGACATACTCCGCAAAGGTCGCCAGCACCTGCCCGGCTTCGGCGAGTCGCCCCGTCGTCAGCAGCAGCCCCGGCAGGGAGATGAACGTGTCGCGCCCCCAGTCGGCGAACCACGGAAACCCCGCCAATACCGACGTCCCGACATGCCCCTTCGGATTCCTCCGCCGGATCAAAAAATCCCCCGTCGCGTACGCCAATTTCCGGATCGTCGCCGTCGCCGATGGCGGGAGCTTCACCGGCGTAAACGCCTCCCCCAGCGCAGCCGGCACCGGCTCGGGACGAATCGTCAGCGTCATGCTCCCCGATGTGATAAACGACGTGCGAAATTCGCCGGGCTTGAATAGGTCCTCTATGTCATCCTGCCCGCGCTCCGTCTCGGCAGAATAGGTATGTCCGAACCACCAGTCCGGCGCTTCGGTGAACATCGCGTTCGACGCCTCGAGCGACACCGTCAAATTGTCCGCGTTTACCCGCACCACCGACGGCGAAACCACCTCCACCCCCATGTCCCACCCGCCATGCCGCCGCAGCGCGTGAAAATCTCGCAGCGCCACCATCGGCAGCAACATCAGCTCAGCCGTCGTCCCCGGCTCGAGCGACACGTCGTACCTCAGCTCCGCCGTTGTTCCCATCGGTAAAAGTCGCAACGTCTTGACGATCTTCACACCCGCAAGCTGATACGTCCAAACGGCTGCGTTCCCCCCCGCCGGGTGCGGCCCGAGCTCAAACTGCCTCAGGTGCTTAAACCCCTGCGGGTGCACATTGCCCCCGAACCTGCACACCGACAGCTCGTGCATCTCCTCGTGCCCGTTGATCAGGACGATCTCCCCCACCCGCGGAACCAGGTTCACCCGCCCCACCGGCGGCTGAAGGGCAGCCGTCAGCAGCGAGTGGTACCGGCGCGTATTCAACCCCGACACCGTACCCATCGCGAACGAACCCGTTCCGTCCGTGAGAATAAACTCCTTGTCCGAGAGTTGTGCCGTCAGAGGTATCGAATAGAGCATGATCGAAAGTCTAACCGCCACATCCGAACTACCGCGCGCGGAATGTGACGCGTCCGCAAAATCGCGCCGCAATCTTGTAGTGTGGCGGGCAAACTTTCTCGGTAAACTCCACCCCAAAGGACGGTGACCCATGAGTGAATCCCCAGAGAGCATGCCCGCCGGCAAACGCGAACAGGTCCGCGAGTCGGCGAAGAAAGTCGGCGAAGGCTTCTCCGAAATGCGCGACGTCGCCAAGGACGCCGCAAAGGAAGTCGCTGGTATAAGCAAGGAACGCGCCACCGAACTCGCCGGCGAACTCGCCGGCGAACTCGAAAACTACATCCGCGAAAAACCCATCCAGGCCGTCCTGATCGCAACCGGCGTGGGCGTCGTCCTTGGAATGCTCCTTCGACGCTAGCAACCCCCGATACTCGCGCCCGGGCCGACGGAGCACCCCATGAGTGATAAGCAGGGTGATGAGCAACCCGGGTCGTGGGGACACCGTGTCGCCCAAGAAGTCGAAACCGCCGCACTCGGACTGCGACGCGTCTCCCGCGCCTGGGGAGCGCGATGGGAACTCCGAGGCAGAAGACTTCTGGCGACCGCGATTGTCGTGGTGGTGCTGTCAATGACCGTGGTCGTAGCCATCGGTATCGGCGTATGGATGCTGATGCAAGGTCTTGCGGGGTTCCTTGGCGAAGTCACCGGGCGACCGTGGGTCGGGCAGGTTTGCGTGGGACTCGGGACGGTCGCTTTGGCCCTCGCCGGTGCGGTCGCGATCGGGTCGGAGATCGTCCGCCGGGGCGAGCGGGAGATCCGTAAAAGGCTCGAACAGTAAGTCGTTTTCTGAGAGGTAGATATGGACGACTCCATCGACGCGTATCTCGACCGGGAGGAAGCCCGCGGCTGGGCGGAGGCCCGCGCCGGCGTGGAGGGCGTGACCCGGGAGGTGGGTATGGGCAAAGGGGTCTTGGGCGTCGCCGGGGCGGTGCTGTTTGGCGCTGCCGTCGGAGGGCTTTGGGGTCGTCGAGCTGCGCCGAACAACCAGCCGCCGTCTTCACGGTCCCGCACTCAAGGGGGACTCTTGGACGAGGTCTGGGCCATCTTTCGACCCGTCACCGGTGAGATTGCGATTCAGTTCGTCGAACAACTCATGCTGCGCGCCCGCCGACCCGGTCCGCCAGCGGGGCCTGCCGGTTCCGCTACCCAAGGGCAGCCGACCTCCCAACCGCAGGGGTGAGGCGGCAGATTACCCATGTTCACAGGTGGTGAGGTAAAAGGGTGTTGCGGGAGGGATTTAGGGGGCGATTCGGGGTCGAATGGTGTTCGGAAACGACTTGTATTGTCCTCGGTGTGGGGTACGGTCTGATCGTCGAGGGTTTAGCAGTGCTGCGGCGAGCTGTCCGGCGTTGGTTTTAAAACCAGTTGCGGATGAGACTCAAACCGGCGCGAGTCCCGAGACGGCAGAGCGTGAGCAGCACTTGAGAAGTCGCGGGCCCCTGGGGTCCGTTCCCTTTAGAAGGGCGACCGTCATGGGCAGGATCAAAGCGTGCATGGTAGTGATGTTGGCCGTCTCGGCCAGTGGAATGATGGGCGTAGCGGCCGCGCCGGCGTGCTCGCCGAGTGAAGAGGCGTCGACTTGGCAGCGGCAGAATGAAGTTCGGCTGCGAAAGATGCACCTCGTTCGCCCCGACCTGATTCCCTACCCGACGTACCAAGCGTTTTACGCTTGATGCTGGCTTGAACTGATTTTACAGACACAATCCCGCGCCAAGTGCGCGGGGTTGTTCGTTGGGCGAAGAGTGGGGATCACCGCTGCGAGACGAGCAGAATGATCACGCCCAGCGTCATCAAACCAGCCAGGACGGCAAAGGCGATCTTCCACCTTGAATAGGGGCGTTCGCCGGCGACTTCGCCGGTGCGGGCGTTGATGAGGAACTGGAACAGCTTGTTGCGGTAGCGATAGCTGGAGAGGTAGACCGGGA
>JBBRUM010000301.1:0-4924 GCA_038247815.1 Tepidisphaerales bacterium
CACCTGACCCGCACCAGCCGCCGTCCCCGCAACCACCGACACCGTGCCGCCGTTACGCAGCGTGAGGTTCGACGTCGTCCCAGTGCCGCTACCGAAATCCAGAAACCCGGCGTTGGCCGCAGCCGTGTTCACGTTGATCGCGCCGCCGTCCACCACCAGGTTCGTCGTCCCGTCCGCGCCGAAGCTGAACAGGGCGCCCGACTGGAGGTTCAACGCCCCGCCGCTCTCAACGTTGACGTTCACCGGGCCACCCGCGCTAGCCGCAAACCCGTGCTGGAACGTGAATGCCGTGAACCGCCCGCCGTTGCGGATGTTCACACTCGCTGTTCCGTCTGGCGTGTCAGAGAGGAACACAACACCGTTGGCGGCAGCGAACACGTTCGTACCCACCAACTGCCGGTCTACGCTCAAGTTCGCACCCGCGCCATCGACGTTGATTGTCGCAGAACCTTGCCCGAGCACCGCGCCGCTCAACGCCAGCTGCAGCTGACCCTGAAACGACGCCGTCCCGCCCGCAAGCACGTTAATCGTGGAATTGGTGTTCGCGGCGCCAAGGACAACGATCCCGCTGAACGTATTGGTCGGGTTGCGGTTCTCAACCCGCACCGTGCCGCCGTTGGCGATCGTCAGCGTCGTCACGGAAGAAGCAGTGACGAACTCGTTGCTGATCGCGCGGCCCATTACAAGCTGCGTTCCCAAGATCCGCGAACCCGTGCCGGTCACCGTTGTGCTTGAAACGCTCGCGCCACGGCCCAGTTCAATAAGACGCGTGTCAACCACGCTGCCCGACTCGACGCTGATCTGCCCGTTGCCCAAGAACGTTCCGAACCGTGCCCCGCCTGTCGCGGTGACGTTCCGGAGCAGTGCGCCGTTGCGAAGGATAATGACGCCGTCGCCGCCATTTCCTGCGTAGACGTTGTTCGTCCCGCCGGTCATCACAACCGAAGTGTTGTCGATGATCAGCGTCCCAGTCTGACCCGCAATCGTCCCCGCAGACAACGCGACAGTCGGGGTGGGCAATGCGCCCGCGTCGAAATTACCCAGAGCGTTAGTGAACGGTAGGCCCACGCTTGGGTTCGACGCGCTGTTGAAGTTAAACGTCCCGGCGCCAGACAACGTCGTCGTCCCGCTACCAACGCCCAGATACCCCACCGCCGCTCCGCCCGACAACGCGACGTTCTGCGACTGGGTGCTCAGACCCACCGTCGCTCCGCCCGTCACCCGGCCAGCCAGGGTCAACGTTGACGACCCGGTCCCTGTCACCGTCACGTTCGAAATCACCGAAACGGCCGAACTAACTGTCACCGCCCCGGTGTTGTTGTTCACAATCGTCGGGGTCGTTCCCGAGAAACTCAGCGTTCCGCCCGCCACCGTCACGGGCGACGACGCGTTAAACGTCAGCGAGTTCAGCACAAACGGCTGGGTCGCAACGTCGTTCGTCGATGTATATCCGCCAGCCCCACCGAAAGTCAGCGCCGTCGTCGCGGCCGACGTCGGAACAGCATTGCCGCCCCAGTTACTCGCCGTGTTCCACGTCCCGGTCGCCGCAGTCCAGCTTTGCGCACCGGCAACTGCCGGGATCGCCGCAACTGCAGCAGATATCAACAACGCCACCCGCGAAATCCGACGCGACGAAACCACTTTTGATTGCAACATTGCTGCGTTCTCCTCTTCCTTCGCTTTCGCTGGAACTTGCTCACCTCACCCGTCGACAATTCCATCACTCGTGATGGAATTCGCGTTGACGCGAACCTCGCGACAACTCCCGGCAACGGCGCAGTGACCTCCCGCGCTTCTCCCGTCCGACTGCGTTAATCTAAACGCCTTTGCCATCGTTGCCACTCACATAACCCGCACAATCTTAACCCCACTGCACATTCCAAAGAATCCGATATGTGTGTTTCTCGAAACTAGGGCAAGATTTTATTGGACGCCCCTAAACCAAACCCCGCACACACCCCAACTCTCCCCAACTCACTACCGCACCCGCTCGACCATCGCCTTCTCATAGGATCGCAATATCCTGCTGACGTGGTGCTCCGACGACAATTCGCCTCGCAACGCCAAGCACGCGCGACTCGCAGATTCCCGTTTCTCGTCGTCCGTCAAATACATGCGAAGTGCGGCCGCCAGCACCTCTGCGTCAACCTCAGCAAGAATCCGGCCGTGAACACCATCACGCATCCACTCACATGATCCATTGAACACCGTCGATACCACCGGCAACCCCATCGCAAGCGCTTCGATCACCACCAGCGAGCACGGGTCGTGGTAGGTCGGAAGTGTGAACAAGTCGGCTGCCACGTACGCGCCGCGCGTGTCTTTCGTCGCCCCAGCCAGCACGACGCGGTCCTCAACTCCCAGCGACTTCGCGAGTGACAGCACGGGTTCGGGGTCGTCCCTGCCGACGACCACCAACTTCGCCGGCAAATCAGCCATTCGCGCCATCGCCCGCACCGCCACGGGCACGCCCTTGCGGGCAAAGTCCTGGGCTACGCAAAGGATCACTTTCTCGTGCGACTGAATCCCCCACTCTTTGCGTACCTGGCGGCGAAGGTCGCCAGTGCCATCCGGGTCGAACCTACTTGTGTCGGTCCCGTTGAGCACCACTTCAGAAGGGGCACCGGGATAGACCGCGCGAAACCGCCTCAGCACGTAGTTCGACAACGACACCGTCACCGGCGGATCAGCCGAGATCAGCAAGTCCCTCTCAGCCAGCAGCATCCCCCGACGTCGGCGGTTGAGGTGCTCCATCGGCCCCCAGCGCTTGGTCTCGGCTGCGATGCCTGCGTGGGGGTGATACAGGTCGCATCTGCGGACGGGGAGCATCGCGTGAACGATGTCGAACTGTTCGTCGTCGATGAGTTTGTCGACCTTCGCGAGATACCCGGAGTAAGCCCCCGCACGGGTCATCGCCCGGAGGGTGACTTCGTGCTTCGTGCCCGGCCAGTCGGCGTCGAACGTGGTGGCGACTGTGGAAACGTCGATCCCGCGAGAGAGGAACGCGGTCGCCAAGTCGCGCGTGTACCGTTCCGCCCCACCTCGGGCGACGGATGCGTTGAGAATCGCGAGCAGCACCCTCATCTGCCCACCCCCCCCATGGCGTTGTCCGGAAGTGAAACGCCCCGTCCGGGGGCGCGTTCACGCAATCTCGCGTCGTGTCTGCCGATCGTTCGTACCTTCACCTCGACCGCGCCCCTCAGCCCGGCTGGGTCCACACCCCGGCAGCGCCCGTACTCCTCCAGCCAGCCGTCTACATCCGACCGGGGAAGATCAAACTCCCCCATCGAAAACACAAACTGCGCCAAATCCTTCACCACCCACCGACGGTCCAGTGGCCAAACCGGCAACCGCCCCACCCGACCGACATCAATCAACCGCGCCTCACCTCCGCCACCGTTTTCCGCAACAAAGAAATGGCAAAGATACATGTCCTTGTGGTGAAGCCCAGCCGAATGCAACACTCCCGCCAATCGAGCCGTACTCGCCAATATTCCGTCAAATCTTCCTCCCCGACGCATCCACACCTGCGCGGAAATCTCACCTGCGAGGTCCGCAGTAATCGAATAGCTCCGACCATCGCTCAAAACGCCCCACGCGACCACATCCAACGTCGGTATCCCAGCAGATTTCAGCAACCCCGCCGCAGCCACCTCCGCCTCGGCCGGCGTCCGCCGCGCCAAACCCACAACGGGCCAAACCTTTATCGCGGCGTGCCTCTTGAGATGATATCTCCTGCCCCCCGCATCGAGCACGGCGTTATCGCGCTCACCCAATTTCCGCCACGCCACCACCCTCGGGTCAGAGAACACACCGTCCGGGGTAAGCCCGAGCTCGGGCGGAATCACATTGGCAGTCGGTGTGTGGGTCATCCGAGGGGTTGCAGTCTAGCCTGCCCGCCGCCCGCGACACTACCGCCCGGCGGCGCTCTGTTTCAGAAATCGACTGATCCCGGGCTTAAAGATCACCTTCCCGTCAACGACGACGAGCTCTTCGTCGAGGTAAAGTTGCACGGCTTTGCTGAGCACTTTTCCTTCAAGTTCGAGGCCCTTTGCTTTGACGTCGTCGAGCGTGTCGGAGCCGACGTTGATGTGGAACACGTCTTGCAGAATCACGGGGCCCTCGTCGAGCTGTTCTGTGACAAAGTGCGCCGTGCAGCCGTGGACCCGCACGCCGGAGTCGAAAGCTTGCTTGTACGGCGCTGCGCCGGGGAAGTAGGGCAGGAGACTTGGGTGGATGTTGATGATTCGACTGGGAAACACCCGCACGAGCTCGGGCGGAAGGATGCGCATGTACCGGGCGAGGACGACGAGGTCGGCGCCGAGCTGCTTGAGGGTTTCCCCCAGCCACTCGAAGTGCTTGGTGGCGTTGTCGACGGTGGGGAACCACATGAACTTGACGCCGGCGTGCTTGGCGAGGTCTTCGAGGTCGGGGTGGTTGGCGAGAACGGCGACGATTTCGCCGTGGAGGAGACCGGCTTGGAAGTCGGTGAGGAGTTGCCGCAGGCAGTGGGACTCTTTGGAGACGAGGAGGGCAACCTTGCGGGGTCGGCGCTGGTTTTGCAGCACGATTTTGACTTCCATGTCCAGTCGCGCGCCGAGCTCGAGCAAGCCTGTGACGAGGTCGGTCAGGGGGGCACTGAGATCGCGGATGTCGACGAGCATGTCCATGACAAAAAAGCCGCGTACGACCTTTTGCTCGATGTCCTCGATATTGACCCCCCGCTCGGCAAGGAACGTGGCGAAGGACGCGACGACGCCCTTTTGGTCCTTGCCCAGGACGGAAACGACGGCGAGCACGGGTGGGGGAGAGATAGGCATGGGGATGGGAGAATACACCAATCTGCGGGTTGGAGGCGGTTTGGGGCGGCGCGTTATCCGGGGCGGGTGGTGGTGGGGTTACGTGTGGTGGGCAGGATGGGGAA
>JBBRUM010000302.1:0-4923 GCA_038247815.1 Tepidisphaerales bacterium
CATTCGACATCGCACATCTGACATCTATCCCCATGCCCCTCATCGACCCCCACATCCACTGCGTCTCCCGCACGACCGACGACTACCTCTTCATGTCCCGCTGCGGCGTTGTCGCCGTCTCCGAGCCCGCGTTCTGGGCCGGCTATGACAGGTCCTCCGCCGCCAGCTTCCACGACTACTTCCACCACCTCCTCGATGTCGAGCCCCTCCGCGCAGCCAAATACGGCATCCAGCACTTCTCCTGGCTGTGCATCAACGCCAAGGAAGCCGAGAACCTCGACCTCTCCCGCGAGGTCCTCAAGCTCATCCCCCCGCTGCTCTCACACCCGCGCGTGCTGGGCATCGGCGAGATCGGCTTGAACAAAAACACCCGCAACGAGATCACCATCTTCGAGGAGCACGTCGACCTCGCCGCCCGCTACCACCAGCCGATCCTCATTCACACCCCCCACCTGCACGACAAGCACAAGGGCACCCAGATCATCTGCTCGATCCTGAAAAACGACCCCCGCATCAGCCCCTCCCGCGTGCTCATCGACCACTGCGAGGAGCACACCATCCGCCTCGCCCGCGACCACGGCTTCTGGGCCGGGCTGACGATCTACCCAGTCACCAAGGTCACCCCCGAGCGCGGCGTCGACATCCTCGAGCAGTTCGGCCCGGACATGATCTGCGTCAACTCCGCCTCCGACTGGGGCGACTCCGGCCCCCACATGCTCATCGACACCCTCCGCGAATACCGTGCCCGCGGCCACACCCCCGCCGAAGCCCACCACGTCTTCCACAACAACCCCTGCCTCTTCTTCTCCCATTCCCCCCACTGGACCCTCCCCCCCTCCCCACCTCCCACCTAGTCAAACCCCCACCCCCCCACATTCAACCTTCCCCCCCTCCCCCCAAAGCCCCGCATGTACCTGCGGGGTTCTGCACACCCTGACTCCACCGATTCCGTGCTATCCTCGCAGGACTCGCACCCCCTCACATGCCCAGTCCAATCCAAAAGCGTCTCGACGACCTCACGCTTCTCGCGTCCTCCCCGCCCTCGCCCGAGTCTCTCGTTAAGCTCCGAACCTTTCTCCGCGACAGGGAGTCTTTTCTCGTCGAAAAGGCCATTCGCCTGGCTGAGAAGTGGGCCGCGCCCGAGCTCGTCCCGGACCTGATCTCAACCTTCAATCGCCTGCTCACCTCCAAAGACTCCGGCGCAGCCGCCAAAACCGCCATCGCCGAAATCCTCTGCAACTGGATGTCCCCCCAAGCCTCGGCACTCTTCGAAACCGCCACGCGCCACATCCAACGCGAACCCGTCTGGGGTGGTCAGGTCGATGTCGCAGGGCCACTCCGCGGGTGGGGCGCATTCGGGCTTGCGGCCCTCGGTCATCACGACCAGGTCCGCCTCATCCTCCCGCTCCTCATCGACCCCCAACCCGAACCACGAATCTACGCCGCCCGTGCCCTCTCAGTCGGTCGCAGCCCGGCTGGCGAAGCGCTCCTGCGACTCAAGGTCCTCCAAGGCGACCCCGAACCCGATGTCCTCGCCGACATCCTTCTATCCCTCGCCACCGGCTGGCCCGAAAACTCCCTCGACTTCTTCCTCTCCCTCGTCGAGAAAAATCCCGCCCCAGCCGAGCTCCTACCCGCCCTCCTCGCCGCCATCGCCCACTGCAAAACTCCCCGCGCCGTCGCGACCCTCCGCGACCTCTACCACAACGACCTCTCACCCACCTCTCGCCGCCAAACCCTCGACGCTCTCGCCCTTTGCCGGCGCTCCGAAGCGGCAGACTTCCTCCTCTGCCTCCTCACCGACTCATCCCCCTCCCAAGCCCTCGCCACACTCTCCGCCCTCAACCACCGCCGCGGAGACCCCACTCTCTGGCCCAAAGTCGTCGCAGCCATCCTCACTCGCAACGACCCACAACTCACTCACGCCCTCCACAACCCCGAGTAGCTTCCACGTCCCCAAGACAACGCACGCAATACTTGCCTTTATCGGACCACACGCCCATACTCCACCCATATGGGCACGGATGCTGTCGCAGACTACCAGCGGTTGGGGGATCAACTCGCGCACGCAGCGGAATCCCTCTCTTCATCAAAAAAACGCGCCACCCGCCATAACCCCCCTCCAACTCCTTCGCTGCCCGATCATCCGGCTGAACCTCTTCCGCCCAAATCCGAGCAACACTTCGCCAACGTCGAAGTCGTCTCCTCCATCGACCTCCCTGTTAAACTCCCGTCTACCCCCGATATCGTCGGCGATGGGACCGCCGATGTTACCTCAGCCGACCTCGCCGACTCCACCCCGCTCCCCGACGGCATCGTAACCCTGCCAGTCGAGGTCGAGCACACCCACAAGTCCGCCGAACTCGCCAAGCTCCTCGACCTCCCCTCCCTCGAAGCGCTCCTCTTCACCACCCGACACCCCCTTACCCCCTCCCGCATCGCCGAGCTCATCGACGTCCCTTCCTCCAAAGCCCTTCGTGCGGCCATCGCAGACCTCAACGCACAGTACGAATCGGCTGGGCGCTCCTTCCGAATCGAGCAGGTCGCCGGCGGGTATCAAATGCTCACGCTGCCCGTGCACGGCCCGCTCCTCCAGAAACTGCATCAGCGCGATATCGACTCCAAGCTTACCCGCTCGGCCTTGGAAACACTCTCGATCATCGCCTACAAGCAGCCTGTCCTCCGCGCCGAAGTCGAAGCCATCCGCGGCGTTGCCTCGGGCGAAACCATCCGCTCACTGATGGAAAAGCACCTCGTCAAAATCGCCGGCCGAGCCGAAGAACCCGGCAGGCCCATCCTTTACGGAACCACCAAACGCTTCCTCGAACTCTTCGGCCTCAACTCCATCAAAGAACTCCCCAAAGACCCCCCCAAACCCGCCATTTCCCCCGCGCCCTACCAAGCAGAACCGACTGCCCATTGAGAGCAAAAAACAGCACGACGGAAGAAAAATTCGTCAAGTGGTAGGCAAGTACCCCTATCCCGCCGCCTTTCCCCGCTGGGGTTCCCTCGTGACCGTCGTGGGCAACCTATCCCCGTCGATTCCTACACCACCCGCACCGGTACTCCGCGCCCCGCCAAATACGCCTTCACCTCTGGAATCGTGTGTTTCCCGAAGTGGAAAATGCTCGCGGCCAGCGCCGCGTCCGCCCGGCCCTCCGTGAGCACCCGGTAGATGTCCTCCGGGCTTCCCGCCCCGCCGCTGGCCACCACCGGAATCCCCACCGCCTCTGACACCGCCCGAGTCATTTGCAAGTCATACCCAGCCGTCGTCCCGTCCGCGTTCATCACGTTCAGCACGATCTCCCCCGCACCCAATTTTTCGACCTCCGCCACCCACGCCATCACCTCGACCCCGGTATCCACACGCCCGCCATTGACGAATACATGCCACTTTTCCCGACCGGCCACCACGATCCGGTTCGCATCCAGCCCGACGACGGTCGCGTTGGCTCCGAAGCGCTCGGCGATCTCGCGGATGAGTTCCGGCCTCTTCACCGCAGCCGAGTTGACCGAGACTTTCTCCGCCCCGGCTTGGATGAGTCGCACCGCGTCGTCAAGCGTCCTGACCCCCCCGCCGACGCAGAGGGGCATGAACACCTCTTCGCACACCCGCCGGACGAGGTCGGCCATGATCTCGCGGCCCTCATGACTTGCCGAAATGTCGTAAAAGACGAGTTCGTCGGCCCCGTCGGCTTGGTACTTCCGGGCCTGCTCGATGGGGTCGCCCGCGTCGACGTGGTCGAAGAACTTTACGCCCTTGACGACCCGGCCGCGGTCGACGTCCAGACAGGGAATAATCCGCTTGGCCAGCATCGAAACTTTCCCCCCCCGCCGCCCTGAGTATCCCCACTTAAAGACAAACGCCCGGCAGCCGGGCGAAAAAAGGGTGACCGACGGGGCTCGAACCCGCGACGTCCAGGACCACAACCTGGCGCTCTACCAACTGAGCTACGGCCACCGTCGCAAGGCGGGACAATATTGACCACCCCCCCGCCGAGTCAACGCCACCCTCCCCATCTACTTACCCCCCACAACCCCTCCCCCAACCCCATACACCCAAACCCCTCGCCCCCGGCTTCGACTTCAACACTAAGGATGGTGGTGCGTACGACTCTTTACGCAAGCCTAATTCGTTCCGGTTAGGTATACTCGATTGACGAACCGCCCCTCCCGCAATAAACCAACGGCTTGCCATGTCCCGATCCGATTCCAACGCCCTGGGCGCCGCCATCGCAGCCGACTCGGAAGTCGAGAAGGTCGTCGTCGACCTCGGTCTGGCCACCCGCACGGAAATGGAATTCTGCCGAGAACAACAAAAACAATCCTCAGACCCCAACCAACGCTCCCTCACCGACCTCCTCGTCGAACACAACTTCATCACCGCCAACCAAGCCAAACGCATCCGCGTACAAATGGACGAGCGCCGGTCCGGCCAGATCCCCGGATACCAAGTGATGGCAAAGGTCGGTAAAGGCGCCATGGCCGTCGTCTATAAGGCCCGGCAGATTTCCCTAGACCGCATCGTCGCCATTAAAGTCCTGCCCAAACGGCTCTCCGAGAATCCCGACTTCGTCGAAAGGTTTTACAAAGAAGGGAAAGCCGCCGCACGGCTCGCCCACAACAACATCGTGCAAGCCATCGACGTCGGGTCCACCCAAGACAACTACCACTACTTTGTCATGGAGTTTGTCGAGGGAAAGACTCTCTACGACCTCATGGCCCCACCGCCACACGGCGACGGAAAACGATTCACCGAAAAAGAGGCCCTGGATATCACCCAGCAGATCGGCGAAGCCCTCGCCCACGCCCACCTTCGCGGCTTGATCCATCGCGACGTTAAACCCAAGAACATCCTTCTGACACCCCAAGGCGTCGCCAAGCTGACTGACTTGGGTCTCGCCCGGGCGACGGATGACAAGG
>JBBRUM010000303.1:0-4915 GCA_038247815.1 Tepidisphaerales bacterium
CGGAGAACCGACACGGAAAGTCTTCCAACGCCGCGTTCTTCGATGGCCACGTCGAACGCGTATCCGCCGGGGGCTGGAGCATTAACAAGCTTGACGATGGAATCCGCGGACGCTTCGACCGACGCTGATCTCGACGTCGCCCGGTTACATCAGCGTCATCGAAAACCTTCGAGGCGTCGGGCGCACCAAATACTCGCTTCGCACCGCGCGTCCCCAGCCGATGTCGCCGCCCACGCCCATGTGGGCTGCGTCGAGGTACACGTACAGCTCCGCCCGGTTCGGCAGGTCGGTGGTGTGGCGGGCGGCGGTGAGGTCTTCGGTGGTGAAGTGGGCCATGGTCACTTGCAGCGTTGTGTCGGTGTGGAGGTGCAGGGTCGTGCCGCCGGCTGAGTCGCGGAGGGTGAGGCGGGAGATGTCGGTACGGCCGCCGTTTTCGGCGGGGTAGATGTAGGGTTTGGCCCAGTCGGCTGTGGCGAGTTCGTAAACGCCGATGAACGCTGACGCTTTGCGGTCGGAGTAGTTTTCGTGGGGGCCGCGGCCGAGGTAACTCGCGTGCGTCGCCCACTGCGGCACGACCAGCCGCAAGCCGACGCGCGGCAGCATCGGCAGGTCAGCGTCGGGGTGGATCGCGACATCGATCGACACGCCGGCTGCGGTGACTTCGTAGGTGGTGGTGACGTCGATGGCGCGGGGCTGGCCGGGGGCGGCGTAGGTTTCGTGCGTGCGGACGCGGAGGGCCTGGTGGCCGAGGGGGGTGACTTCGGTCGAGTTCAGCGCGGGGGCCAGCCGGTCCAATCCCGCGGCACGCCATTCGTGGGCGTACGACGCGGTCGCCCCGCCCTCGTCGTTGTCCAGCGGGGCGCGGAAGAACTCCGCCCGCAGCCGGCCCGCCAGCAGCGTCTTCCCGTCCCGCGTCCATCGCGCGAGCATGCCGTCCTTGAACTCGTACACCGCGCTCCCCGCCGAGATGATCGCGTCGGGTCCGTCGCGCGTGATGACCACCGGGCCGGCGCGCGGGGGTTCGGTGGGGTGGTGGCCGTGGGCCGGGAGGGCGATCTCCTCCTCGGCTGGTACGTATCCGGCGTCGGCGAAGAACGTGGTTGCGCGGAGCTCAAACTCGACGCGAAGCGTGCGGACGGCGCATTCGCCCGACGCCGGAAGCGTAACCGTCACCCGCGCCGTCTCCCCGGCTGGGGTGTGCGGCAAATTAAAGGCGATGTCTGCCGTCTCCACCCCGTCCTCCAGCACACGGCACCGCGCCGACAGATGCCCGAGACACACGTGGTCATGCCGGTTGTGGATGTCCAGCGTTGCCACCCCCTCCGCCAGCGAGACAAGCTCCGCCGCCACCCGCCGGTGGCACCACTTCACCTCGTGGTACGTCGGATGGATCGTCCGGTCCGGGAACACGATCCCGTTGTTGCAAAATGCCGCATCATGGTCCTTCTCGCCGAAGTCGCCGCCGTAGGCCCAGTAGGGCGTGCCATCCGGGGCGGTCATTAGAATGCCCTGGTCCGCCCAGTCCCAGATGAACCCGCCCTGTAGCCGGGCAGTCTTGGCGATCTTCTGGTACCCAATGTTCGTCGGGCGAGAGGGCTTCTCCCAGATCGTGTCCCAATATTCCCTCAGGTTGCCCATCGAGTTGCCCATCGCGTGCGCGTACTCGCACTGGATCACCGGTCGGTGCTCGCCGGGGATCGTCCCGAGTTCGACGGCCTTCTCGATCGAGGCGTACATCGGGCAAATCACGTCCGTCGCCGGGCCCGTCACCGCCGTCTCGTAGTGCACCAGCCGCGTCGGATCGCGCCGCCGGGCGTACGTCGCCATCGCATCGTGGTTCGGCCCATAGCCCGACTCGTTCCCCAGCGACCACATGATAATCGACGGGTGGTTCTTGTCCCGCTCGATCATCCGAGCCAGTCGGTCGATCATCGCCCCCAGCCACGTCGGATCATGGGCGAACCGCCCCCACGGCTCGGCTCCATGCGTCTCAATGTTCGCCTCGTCCACAACGTAAATCCCATGCTCGTCGCACAACTCGTACCACCGCGAGCAGTTCGGGTAGTGCGACGTCCGCACCGCGTTGATGTTCGCCCTCTTCATCAGCCGGATGTCCTCCAGCATCTGCCCCTCGGACACCACCTTGCCCCCCACCTGGTCAAACTCATGTCGGTTCACGCCCGTCAACATCACCTTCCGCCCGTTCACCGTCAGAAACCCGCCCTCGAGTTTCACCGTGCGAAACCCAAAGTCCACCGCCTCGGCTGAGACAACCTCCCCCCCCGGCGACACCAGCGCCGCCACCGCGCGGTACAGGTTCGGCGTCTCCGCCGTCCACTGTTGCACACCCTCAAACTTCCCCGTCGCCACCCCAGCCAGCCCCGACCCGTGCTGCCGAATCCCCGCCGTCAGCGGCGACCCCGCAACCTCCGGCCCGCACGCCCCACCCGCAAGCCGCTCAAACACATGCACACGCACCGTGTGCGCCATCAGCTCGACCTGCGGATGCGCCGTCGGAAGCACGTCCGACTGCGGCAACACCGTCACGGAGATCGCCCCGTCCTGCCCAGCCCGCACCTCCACATCCGCGATCCGCGTCTTCGGCAACGCCAGCAGCGACACCGACCGCTGCAGCCCCGACAACCGCCACATGTCCTGATCCTCCAGGTAGGACCCGTCTGAATACTTCAGCACCCGGCACGCCAGGGTGTTCTCCCCCGCCGTCAGCAGCGGCGTCACGTCAAACTCCGCGGGCAGGCGCGAGTCCTTCGACATCCCCACGAATCGCCCGTTGAGGAACACCTCGAGGTAAGAGTCGGCTGAGTTGAACACCAACCGGTAGTGCTTTCCCGCGTCCGGCGTAAGGTTGAACCTCCGCCGATACAGCCCCGTCGGGTTCTGCTCCGGCACGAACGGCGGGTCCACCGGGAACGGGTAACGAATGTTGAGATAGATCGGGTGGTCCAGCAGGTGCCCCGTGACCCGGTCCGTCAGCGTCGCGCCCGACCGCGGCATCTGCCAGCTGTGCGGCACGGACACCGCGTCCCACCCCGAGTCGTCAAACGATGGCATGTGAGACTGCGCCGGCGTCGCCGTCGGCGACGCCACCAGTAGGAACTTCCATCGTCCGTCCAAGACAATTTCGCCCGCCCGGCCACCGGCTACCGCCATCTCAACCGATGTCCCCCCCGACAACGGCGCATGCCCGGGCAACTTGTTCGTCTGAAGCAACGTGTGATTTTGATACGGAAGTGACATGGAAAAACAGGGTAAGTGAGAACCCACTCAAAGGGGAGGATTGCGTGGCGGCTCGTCGCATCTGGACTGCGCCGAGTGTCTCCCGGGTGATAGGGAATTTGCTTCCAATTGGGACGGGCCGCGGGTACTCATGTTCCCCAGGGACGAGGTAGGAGCTTAATTGGCAGGTGATGTCGCTAATTCGTCGAGGTCCGGCTGCGACGCGGCAGTGGTGATTTTTTGCCGCCCTGCTAGTGCTGACGCTCGCCGCTGGGGCTGGTCTGGTCCGGCCGGTCTGTCGGGACGCGAAGCGTTGCGACAAACTGCCATCAGTCGGATGGCGAACCTAAGTCGCAACCGCTCCGACGTCGTTGGCATGGACGTTCTGGTGTTTCAGGACGGCGGAGAGGGGGTCGGTGTAGGTAATTCTGACGCAGGAATCTGCTCATGGCAGGAGCAGCGCGGCCGAAGCTTTGGCGAACGACTGGCGGACGCCGTTTCCCGGGTTTTTGCCCGCGGATACAAGCGATTGGTCGTCGTCGGTACCGACGTGCCCCACCTTCGAGGTAGCCACGTTCGGATCGCTATCGAGATGCTGCGGGATCGCTCGGTGGTGGTCGGTGCCGATTCGGGCGGCGGGTGCTATCTGATCGGATTGCGGGCTGGGGCGGAAGGTGCACTTCGAGGGATTCAGTGGGGCGTCGGGCGGGATTTTTCGGGGGTGGTGTCGGCGGCGGGTGTTTTGGGCGGCGCGGGGGTGCTGGATGACGTGCTCCGCGACGTCGACGGGGTGGAGGATCTTAGGAATCTGGCCCCAACCGGACTGCCGCGTGTCCTCAAGAAAGCGCTCGATCGGGTCATAGAAATGTCGGCGTTGCGCGCGGATTCGGGGGAGCGGGGCGAAGGCGAAAAGGGGGACTGGGTTCTCGTTCGAATCATGCGGGTGATGCTCCGCGCGGTGATTCCGACGGGTCCGCCGATCTAGCGCAGGGTGGGTGTGGTTCGGGGGTTTGTGCGTCCAAGCCGTTTCAGTATCGAACAGGACCGTTGGCCGGGCAATGTGCCCTGTGGCGGTCGGCTGTGCCTGCATAGACGTACGGACGGATCAAGGATTGAGACAATCGAGTCGAGGTCGGTGCCGCGCCCCCAACCGGGTAGGGTCGACCCACACGGAGGCCTTTGTGACAAAGAACAAATTGAATCGTGGATTTACCCTCGTTGAACTGCTCGTAGTGATCGGAATCATTGCGGTGCTGATCAGCATCCTTCTGCCCAGCCTGAATCGCGCTCGGATGGCGGCCAACCGCACGGCGTGCCTGTCGAACCTTCGTCAGATCAGCAACGCAATTTTGGCGTACGCTTCGGAGAACCGGTTCACACTCCCCGAAGCCGGTTTCGACAACGCCAACGGAAGCGCCGCCCTCGGAACACCTCTAGGT
This sequence comes from Tepidisphaerales bacterium, assembly GCA_038247815.1. Taxonomy (GTDB): domain Bacteria; phylum Planctomycetota; class Phycisphaerae; order Tepidisphaerales; family Tepidisphaeraceae; genus JBBRUM01. The sequence continues at coordinate 4,677 of JBBRUM010000303.1, forward strand.
TCGGCGTGGACACCGGGCGGCTACTTCAGTCGCAACGGCGGCGCGGCGCTGAGGCCTTGGGATCCGATCCCCAACGGTAATGCGCGTTACGGCCCCGACGCGCCGATGAACCCCCACCGGTACATCACCCCGTCCATCGGCGACGCCCTGCGTGATTACCTCGGTGGCAGCGACCCGTCTTCCCAGTCGGTGTGGCGCTGCCCGGCAGCCGGCGACAGGTTCAAGATGGTCGTGGCGCA
>JBBRUM010000304.1:0-4911 GCA_038247815.1 Tepidisphaerales bacterium
ATTGATGGTTTGATCTACGCCACCAGCAGCGCAACCCTCACCAACGCCAATAGATTCCACACGCTACTCTGCGGCGGCACCCTCACCGTCTCCGGCGCAGTCACCCTCACCCGCGACAACCAACCGATACCGCAACGCCCCCCCCCGAGGGTTTCACCCCCGTTAACGCCGCCCCATTCCGCCTCGAATACCGCTAAATCCCCCGCACCACCCTACCTCCGCCGCCGCACCAGCGCCAGCCCCACCACCCCGATAACGCCCAGTCCGCTCGGCTCGGGGATCACCGTAAACGCCCTGCCCGTCAGCGTCACCACCGAGTACGCCGGTAGCGTGATCGTCGGCGCACCCGCCAGAGGAAACACGTCCGCCAGCGTCACAAAATTTTCCGTCCCACTCGTCCGGTAAACGTCCATCTGCGCCACCCCCAGGTCAGCCGGGATGTTCAACGTCACCGACTGCGACGTGCTCTCCAGATTCAGCAGCACCAGCGTCAGCATCCGGTCCTCGTCGTGGTAGTACGCCGAAACGTTCACCGAACTCAGCGTGTCATATTCCGACGCCCCGCCCACCGACGTCAGCCCGTTCCCGAATGTCGCGTTGATTCGCCGCGCCCCAGGCCGGATGAACCTCGAAAACTGCTTGAACGCCGCGTACTTCTTGCTCGACATCGGGTTGGATTGCTGCCCCGACCCCAGCAGCCCGTGCTCCGTCGGCGACCCCGCCCCGTCCACGAACGACCAGTACAAATACGCCGAGGCGTTCGCGTGCACCAGCGCGTTGTGCATCTTCAGCGCCACCGAAATCGCGCCGTTCCCCGGCGTGTTGTTCGGCCCGTTCAGCCACGTCGCCGGGCCGTCCCCCGTTTCCACAAACCAGTTCTCCTTCCCGTCACCCCCGATGCTCCCCGTCGCCGCCCAGTTCGCCCACGGACCCGGCACGTTCGCCGTCCCCCTCCAATACGCCGCCGTGTTCTTCACCGACCCCTCCGACGTGTCATTGTAATAGTTGCTCGTGTACGCCCACATGAAATCCTTGAGCGTCGGGTCCGAATCGTTCTTCACCCCGTTGATCATGTTCATCTGATGCAGCAGCCCCCACGGCGAAGACGGGTTCGCCTGCAGATTCGCGTAATGCGGCCCGCGGACCTTCGTCGTAATCCCCTGCTGCGTAAACGCCGTCCGCACCGACTTCAGCGCAGCGGCGTACTGCCCCGCGTCATATCCCCCAGTCGCCGTCGACAAAAACGTCATCGAATCAAACGGGTTCTCAAACCCCGACTCGTTCTGCAACGAAATGTTGTCAATCTTCACCCCGTACCGGTTCTCAAACGCCTTCACGTACCCCGCGAAATACCTCCCGTACTCGGCAAGGTTCGTCGCGTCCTCCGTCCGCAGCCTCCCCCCGATCGAGTCCCCCGTGTGATTCAAAAAGTGCCCACCACCCGGCGCGTTGTACCAGTTGTTGTACTCATTGCTCAGCCAAGGCGTCTGCCGCGCGGGCGAATTGCTCGACGGATTCCCCACCCACTGCTGAGTCGACCCCGTCGGCCCCTTCATCCAGTGCGGCGGCGACCAAGCGTCCGCGATCAACTTGAACCGCGACGGCTCGAGCGTGTTCTGATTCATCCACTGCGCCGTCGACCCGAAATTCGACACCGGCGACACGTTCATGTTGAACTTCGCCACGTTCGCGTTCAAATCCGTCCCCAGTGGCACGCGAATCCGCCAGTCCGAGCTGCTCGCCGTCAGGGTGTTCTTCTCGATGGACATCCGCATGATGTTCATCCCCAGATCGCGGTAGGCCGTCCGCGTCGCCGTGTCCGTCGCCCCCAGAAACGTCCCCCATCCCGCGACCGACTGGTGCCGAACCCCCGGATTGATCGTCACCGTCTGCTGGGCCATCGCCCACACCGGAATCACGCCCACCACGCACGCGGCAAGTACAAGTGCCTTCATCTTCAACTCCACTTCTGTTGCAACACCCGATTCGACAAACTCTCGACGTCCGCCCAATTATGCCCGCCGTTCCCCTCCGGTGAAACACTAAATCCCCGAAAGAAAACGTTTCCGAATTGCGTCAGCCGCCCCCCCGGATCCGGCCACGCCGGGGTGTGGCGTCCGCACCGTCCCGAGGCGATAACTCTCTTATGACCGCAGGTAACGCGTTCCCACCCAAGCTCGATCACCAAACCCCCGCCCAAAAACCCATGGGTTTTTCCCCATGGCTGTGGGTACCCGCCCTCTTCTTCATGCAAGCCGTCCCCAACGCAATGGTCGTGGCGGTCTATCCCGTCGCGTTCAAAAACCTCGGATTCGACAACCTCGCCATCACCGCCTGGACGCCCCTGGTCGTCCTCCCCTGGACCCTCAAGCTCCTCTGGGCACCCCTCGTCGAGCTCACCGCAAAAAAACGCACATGGGTCCTGATGATGCAGCTCGCCATCTTCCTCCTCACCACCGCCTCCGCAGCCGGACTGGTCCTCCCCAGCCCCTTCTACCCCGTCCTAGCCATCATGATGCTCTTGGCCATTTGCTCCGCCACACACGACATCGCCTCCGACGGCCTCTACCTCCTCTCCCTCCCCCGCGACAAACAAGCCGCCTTCGTCGGAGTACTCACCACCTCCGGACGCCTCGGCAGAATGCTCTGCACCGGCGGACTCGTCTGGCTGGCCGGAACACTCGCCGAGCGCGGTTACCCCCCCGCCACCTCCTGGGCCATCGTCGCCGTCGTCATCGCATTGCTTTACGGCGCGGGCATGGTCGCCAACTTCTTCACCCTCCCCAGACCCCCCGCCGACCTCGCCCGACTAGACCCCTCCGACACCGGCAGACTCCGCGCCGAACTCGTCCGCACCGCCTCCGTCATCTTCGCGGGCTTGGCACTCTGGGCCATCCTCGCCGGCGGAATTCGCGTCGCCGGACACCTCTCGGCTGAGTCGCTGAACATGGTCGCCAAGTGGGGGCAAACGGACCTGGGGCTTAAAGTCTGGCTGGGCATCCTCCTCGCGGGTTTCGTCTTCTTTCCCATCGGTTATCTCATCTCCGCAAAGCTCCTCCGCGGTACTGAAATGGGTGAGGCACTCGGCACCTATGTCCGCCAGCCCGGCTTCGGCGCGATCCTTTTCTTCATCCTCACCTACCGCCTCGGCGAGGTCATGGTCGGGGCCATGTCGCCCCTGTTTCTCCTCGATAAACCCGCAGTCGGCGGCCTCGGCGTCAGCACCGCCGCGCTCGGAACCATCAACGGCGTCGCCGGCGTCATCGGAATCATCATCGGCGGCCTCGCCGGCGGATGGTTCATCTCCCGTGTCGGGTTGCGACGCGCCTTCTGGCCGCTCGCCTTCGCAATGCACACCCCCAACCTCCTCTACGTCTACGCCGCCTACGCCGCACACCACGGCGGCGTCTCCCTCTCGTTTCTCTACTTCATCACCTTCATCGACCAGTTCGGTTACGGCTTCGGTTTCGCCGGGTACTTCGTATACCTCATGTACGTCGCCCAGCGGACGCCGGGGTTCACCACCACCCACTACGCCATCGGCACGGGCCTCGGTGCCCTCACCATCGTCCTGGCCACCGCGCTCTCGGGCATCGTCCAGTCATTCACCGGGTACTTCGGATTCTTCATCGTCGTCTGCTTCCTCACCCTCCCGGGAATGGTCGCGCTGCTTCTCATCCCCCTCGACGAAACCCAAGGCCGGGGCATCAAAGTCGAAACCGAATAACTCCCCCCACCCCTCCCCCCGCCCCTACGCCCCCAACCGAATCGGCCGCGACGTAAACACGTCCCGGTTACCGGCCGCGTTCAAATCGTCCGGCAACTGCGACCGATCCACCGCTATCCGCACAAAATAATCCCCCGTCGGCAGCGTCATCGGAACATCGAAGTTGATTCGGAACGACGTCCGCCGTGTACCCCGCAAGTTAACGACGGGCACCACGGTTGACGTGATCGGAATGTCGTTGATCGACGGATTACGACTCGCGGTCGCAAATATTCGCAGAACTGCATTCCCGTTCGCCGAAATGTTTCCGAAGTTCCTCATTGAACCTGACAACACCCCCGACTGCGGCATACCCGCCGCCGGCCGACGGTTGAATCGGAGTCCAAACCGCGCCACGGTCACGTCCGTGCGCCCCTGAATAACAAACGGCCGCGACACCGCTAGAGACTGCTGCAGCGCGTTCCCGGCGTCAATCATCCCACCCTGATCGACCGCCGCAACAATAAAATAAGCCCCGTCCACGAGCGAATTCGGGACCACCCCGGTCTGGGAGAACGCCTGTCGACCCTTGGCTTTAAGGTTCAACGGTAAGTTCTTGACTTGCAGGATGATGGGATCGAACTTGTCAGCCACCGCATTGGGCGAGATGACGTAAGTTAAATCGATACGCCCCTGTTGAGGGAGAGTGGTCGTGTTGGTCAGCCTGAGCGTCAACTTGATCGAACTCGTCCCCACCACACTCGGGGGGGTGCGGGACGTGAGTTGCCCGATCAGGAGCCCAAGGTATGGGTTGTACGGCAGGTCGATCGGGTTAGGCCCCACAGGCTGCGAAACCGGCGTCGAGCTGAGGTGCCGCCGTGGTTCAAGAGGTTGAAAATACCGCAAGATCATTACGTTTTACCGCTCGGTCCAAACACTGCATCGGTTTTTTTAGACCTCAAACATCTGCCCAAGCGATCGAGGTTTGGTTCGGGTTTACCTAACTTAAGATACTCGTTGTCCGCACGACCGACACTTAACAATGTACGGTTTCCCCTGACAAAGGTTTGGGGCAAAGGCTTGCGAACCTTACAATCGTCACCTGTGGAATACCGCGTTCATCTCCCGGTTTACGACGGACCTTTGGATCTATTGCTGTTTTTGATCAAGCGCGACGAACTCGACATCCACGACATCCCTATCGC
>JBBRUM010000305.1:0-4910 GCA_038247815.1 Tepidisphaerales bacterium
AGCACCCCCCCTTTTTACCGTCGCCACACCGAAGTAGGGGTGGTGAACCTATCAATTGTCCCCACAAGGGTGCTGCATAAACTGGGAAATGGGGGGGTGCTGCGGTGTGGCGACGGGCAGGTATAGGGGACGAAAGGGCAGGGTGCGGAGGTTAAAAACGGAGGATCGGCCCCAAAACGACCCCAAAACGACCCCAAAAGGGGCGGTGCAGATTGGTGTAGTGACGCGAGGCTAGCAGGGGAATGGCAGAAAGGCGGATCCCAACTCAACTCGATTTCCAGTCTGAAGTTCAGTAATATACCCCCTTTAATTTAACAAAAAAAGGGGGGTATATACTAGAGTCCACTTAGTGACTTGGATCTGAATGGCCCATAGGAGTGCAGCACCTCCTGGTAGCATTATGCAGTTTTTATACATGGGGGGAGGTGCAGATAGGTGCCGCATCATTTCTTCTAGGGATTTTAAAAACGTTTTAAAGTACGAACTCGACTCACTCCGGCGTGATCGCGGGCCGCCAAACTATTTTGCCTTATGTGGCGTTTTGCTCTTGACTGCACTTCGGCGCCCTGACATAAGCTTGTTCATGCAGTGCCAAGGGTCCGGGTTAGACCCTGAAAATTTTAAAGCGGCCATTTTTTGGCTGCGCCTCACCAGTGCTTTTCGCCCGGACCGGCGCTGGTGGGGTATTTTTTTCTGGAGGGGTCTTTTTGCGAGTGAACAATCTGCCTCCAATCTCGCTGGTCTTCTATCGAGACCACGAGAGCCCCCGGCCCATCGGTATCGACCAGATGCCATGGGGGGACGTCGTCGAGCTCTTCAGCGAGCATGACTTCACCGACTGCGCAGCCGCGAATGGCCTGCCAGCAGGCACACCCTGCCAAGGGGGGCAGAAGTGCAAGGCGAAGTTTGGAACCGCCTTCTCGCCGGGTATCCCGCGACCTGGGCTTACCCGCCTCGACAAGCACATCGAGGCCATCTCGATGTTGGTCTACGACGTCGATCACGTCACCGCGGACGAGCTGGAGGCCTTGTGCGGGAGAATTGAGGGGCTTGAGTCGCTGATCGCCAGTACCCACTCCCACCTCTTCAGGGGCCCGGACGACAACTGCGTTCGGATCATCTTTCCGCTGGCGCGCCCCCTCTCGCCTACCGAGTTCCGGCACGTCTACCGCGAGGTCTGCCGCCGGTACGACCTGAACTGGATGCGCCCCGGAGCGGTGAAGCCGAGCGGCGCCGACATCACGACGAAAGATCTCTCCAGGCTCTACTTTCTGCCGAGCGCCCCGATCGGAAACGAGACGATCACCGGGCACGAGAGCGGCGCGCTGCTGGATATCGACCAGCTGCTCTCCTCGCTGGCTCCAGAGCTGCCACGGCCGGCGCCAGCGCCTGAGACTCCGGAGCTCGGGCCCGAGGGGCCGTACGTCGAACGGTCAACCGACATGGAAGCGCTCCGCGGTTGCCTGCGCGTCTACCACCCCCGCAATATTTCCAAAGATGCCGGCAAGGTGATCAGTCGAAAGGAGCTCATACGTCGAGTGGAGAAATCGCTGCCGTTGGTGATGCCGAACGAGACCGGCCTGCGGGAAGATTCTTGCCATCGCGTCGGGAAGATCCTCGCGAACTGTTTGCCCATCGGCATTTCCGAAGCCGCAGTGCTCGAACTGGTGCGCCCGTCGGTGATGCAGATGCCCACCTACGAGGGCGACGGCGAGGAAGACACGCCCAATGCTCGGCTCGCGAAGATCGCGTTCTCGTACAGTCGGGGCTTGGCGGAACGAGAGCTCCAGCGCGTGGCTTTCACCGCCAAAAAGTCAGACGACAACGCCGCCTACGACTTGATGAAGAAGAAGTTTTTCGGCAAGCCCAAAAAGGGAGCGCCGGTTCAACCTGCAGCGCCGGTTCAACCTGCAGCGCCCGTCCCCGTCACTCTGGCTTCGACGATGCCCCTCCCTCCGATGCTGAAGGGGCTCCCCCCGCAGCAGATGCCCACGATCGCGGAGGTACTTCCACCGGCTGGGGCAAAAAAAGGTGACGGCGACGGCGACGGCGACGGCGACGACTACGACTGGATGAAGGACTTGATCCGCCTGCCGCCCAAGAAAAACGGGGACCCCGGAGGGATCAAGAACGTCAGCTTCAATGCCTCTCACGTCCTGGCTTTCGCTCCCGAATGGAAGGGCGTTCTGTCCTTCAACGAGCTCAAGAAGGACATCATCGTCAAGGGAAGTCCCCTCGCCCAGTTCGAGGAAAAACCGGAGTCGCTCATCATCGGAGTCTCTCACTGGCTGCAAAAACACCACGGCCTCGCGCTCAGCAAAAACGAAGTGCTCGACGCCGTATTGCACGCCGCAAAGGCTCACGCGTTCGACCCGGTGCGGGACTACCTCAGCGGCATCCAGTGGGATGGCGTCCCGAGGATCTCGAGGTGGCTCGAGACCTACTGCGGCGCGCAAGTCGTCGACGACAACGGCAAAGACGTTTCCGACTACACGCGAAAGGTCAGTCAGCGCTGGCTCGTGAGCGCAGTCGCCAGAACTTTCGTCCCGGGGTGTCAGGTCGACACGGTGCTGATCTTTGAAGGCGGTCAGGGCATCAAAAAGAGCACTACGGTGAGAATTCTAGGTGGGGAATGGGCGTCGTCGAGCGCCATCGACATCACCGACAAAGACGCGAAGATGCTTGCCAACTGCTGCTGGCTCGTCGAGCTGCCCGAGCTCTCAGCGTTCCATTCGAGCGAGACCGAAGCACAGAAGTCGTTCTTCTCCTCGAACGTCGACAAATTCCGACCACCGTACGGGCATTCGATCCAGGAATTCTTGCGGCGCTGCGTTTTTGTCGGATCGACAAACGCCGACGAGTACATGAATGACACCACCGGAAATCGGCGCTACTGGCCAGTCCGATGCACGGTGTTCAACACCGAACAGCTTCGCATCGATCGGGACCAGCTTTGGGCCGAAGCCGTCTTCGTTTTCAAAGCCGCCGACGAATGCGTCGCCTGCGCTGCTCAGGCCGAGCGGTGTCCTGACCACCGATGGTGGTTCGACCGCGAAGAGAACATCGAGCTGGAGGCGGTCAACAACAAGCGGCTCAAGAGCGAGTACGCCGATTCGATCCTCGATCACGTCCTGAAGCTCGAACCGATGAACCGGGCCACTCGGTACACCCTTCACGAAGTGGCAACAGAGCTGCTCGGAATGGATGCTGAGCGGGCGAACTCGCAAAAGATTCGCATCGGCCGGGCGCTGAAGGTTTTGAAGTTCGAGAAGTTCCGCCCCCGAGGACCCGAGGGCACCCAACTGACCTACTACATGGTCCCCGAGGAAATTCTGCTCGCCCCGAAGACGGTTCGCAGTCGAGTCTCTACCAGCAGGGTCCCTCGCCCGAACATGTCGGCCCCACCTGATACGGAGCCGCAGTGACTCCGTTCGATCCCACGCCTTCTTTCGCTCCCCCGGCGCGCCAACTCTCTGAGCGCGCGGCGAAACCGAAGTCGAAGGTGTCGAAGACCCCCGCGCCGAAAGAGCAGGAGAAGCCGGGCTCGGTCGTCGACGGCATCATCCAGCATCTTTCCGTTAGCCAGATCTCCTCCTTCAACCCGCTTGAGAGCGGCTGCAACATGAGGTGGTTCTTCGCGAAGGTGGCCGGGAAAAAAGAGCCTGAGCGGAGCTTCAACGTCGTCGGCACCCAGGCGCACGACCAGCTCGAGCACTACCTGAAGACGGGCGACAATGGGCTCGGGAAGGTCGCGCGCTCCGGCATTCACCTGCTGCCGAAGCCCGGGTCTGACCTGCTGCTCGAGCACGGCCTCAACGACAAGTCGCGCCCTCCGGACGATCCGGTCACAGGGGAACGCGTCAACTTCTTCCCGCCGGCCGAGAGCTTCGTGCAGGCCGCCGGAATCGGGCTCGTCGGTTTTGCGGACGTGGTCAATCCGCGTGCAGAGCACGTGATGCCCGACGCGTCCCTGGTGCTCGAGGAAGGCGTCATCGAGGTCATCGACCACAAGACGACGAGCGCGAAGAAGTGGATGAAAGACGAGAAGGACTTCATCAAGACGACGCAGATGACCGGGTACGGAAAGTTCGTCGTGAAGAAGTACCCGTGGCTCCGCGCCGTGCGCCTGAGCCAGATCTACTACCTGACCGATGGGTCCGGGTACGCCGAGAAGCGAACCACGCTCGTATCAGTTGCAGACATCGAAGAATCGTGGGAGAAGGGCGCCGTAATAGTTGCGGCGAAGATGAAGCAAGTGGCAAAGTTGGAAGAGAGGGATGTCGAGGGAAATACCGCAGCGTGTGAGAACTACGGCGGGTGTCCACACCGTAGTTATTGCACGCACTACAACAACACCAATCCGTTCACGAGGTTGAAAATGGGTCTTTTGGCGAGCAGAAACGCAGCAGCAGCAGCAACTGGAACCGCAGCGCCGAACGGCGCGGCGAGCAGCACCCCCTGGGTCCCGCCGCCCGCGCATCGCGCGCCCCGCGCAGCGATCAACGACGTCTCGACGCCCTGCGTTGCGAATGAGGCGGTGTCGGGGCATTCGTACAAGTTCAGCAACGGCGCGATGGGGATCTTCCTCAGCGCGATCGAGAGAGACGGCCAGGTGCTGTACTCGTTCATGCCCATCGACTCGACGGGCGTCTCGATCGGGTCTCCGTTCCCCGTCGGCCGCTCCGAGCCGATCTCGCCGTTGAACCCTCCGGCCGCCGCGCCGCCCCCACCTCCGGCGATCTTCGCGCCGCCCCCGCCCGCCGCGCCGCCCCCGCCCGCCGTGCAGGCAGCTCCTCCGCCGCCCCCGCCCGCCGTGCAGGCAGCTCCTCCGCCGCCCCCGCCCGCCGTGCAGGCAGCTCCTCCGCCGCCCCCGCCCGCCGTGCAGGCAGCTCCTCCGCCGCCGCCTCCTC